>NZ_RCOB01000085.1:0-33986 GCF_004307665.1 Pseudomonas sp. Sample_16 | reverse complement strand
GCGTTACACGCTGCTGTCAACACCTCTTTTTTCAACTTCCTTCTGGCTTCGATGATCTGAAGCAACTCGCTGTCGAAAACTGCGTAACTCTTTGTTTATCAAGGAGTTTTCCGTTTCGACTGCGCCGGAAGTGGGGCGAATTATAGACACCTGAGATCTGCCGTCAACCACTATTTACGCCTTTTTGGCAGAAGAGGCCTTTTTTGTCATTAATCGTGGGATTCGGCGTGCCAACGGCGGTAGGCGCAGCACTAGCAGCAACACACCTATAACGGCATAGATCGCCCACTCCTTCAGATCGGCACGCACGATCCACAGCATATGCAGCAATCCAAGCCCCAGAATCACATACACCAGACGATGCAACTTCTTCCAACGAACACCCAACCTTCTTTGACTGTATCGATTGGAAGTCACAGCCAGTGCCAGCAAACACAGAAAACCTAGCGCACCAACAATGATGTAAGGACGCTTGCGCAACTCGACGCCCAATTGCGACCAGTCAAACCCCAGAATAAATGCCAAATAGGCGCTCAAGTGCAGTACGACATAACAGAAGCACCAAAGACCCAGCTGACGCCGGACAGCAATCCACCCCGCCCAACCTGTGAGTTTCTGCAGTGGCGTCATACTTAATGTAATAAGCAAGAGGACAAGCGTTCCCAATCCCAACCGGTCGACCAGCACTTTGCCAGGGTCCGGCCCCAACACATCCTCCCAAGCCTGATACAACCAGAGCAGGGGCCACACCATCGCCGCAATGAAAACGCCAATACGCCAAAGCGGATATCGCATCAGTAATTCTTCCGCAGATCGAGCCCTGTATATAGAGAAGCAACTTCGTCCGCATAGCCGTTGAACATTTGCGTGTCCCGCACATTCGGCTTGAACAGACCACTTGGCAAGCGTCGCTCACGCGCCTGCGTCCAGCGTGGGTGGTCAACCGCAGGATTCACGTTCGCATAGAAACCATATTCGTCCGAGGCAATACTCTGCCAAGTGGTTTTGGGCTGCTCGCTCACCAGACTGATGCGCACAATGGACTTGATGCTTTTGAACCCGTACTTCCACGGCACTACCAAACGCAGCGGCGCTCCGTTCTGGTTCGGCAATTCGCGCCCGTACATCCCCACCGCCAGTATCGCCAAAGGATTCATCGCCTCATCCAGTCGAAGTCCTTCCACATAAGGCCAGTCAATCAAGGCAAAACCAGAGCGCTGCCCCGGCATGCTCTTGGGATCCTGCAGAGTTTCAAAGCGAATGAACCTGGCCTTTGACGTTGGCTCGACCTGGCTGAGCAAAGCCGATATCGGGAAGCCTATCCAGGGAATCACCATGGACCACGCCTCAACGCAGCGAAGTCGGTAAATGCGCTCCTCCAACTGATAAGGCTTCATGAAGTCTTCCAGCGCATACCGTCCCGGCTTGCCCACCTCCCCGTCCACGATCACCGTCCACGGTTCAGTCTTCAGGGTGCCGGCATTGGCAGCCGGATCGCCCTTGTCGGCACCGAACTCATAAAAGTTGTTGTAATGGGTCGCATCCTTGAAGGGGGTTATTGCCTCATCCCTGACATTGACCGCCCCCCACTTGGTCGAAGGAAGCTTTTCGCTGAACCAGGAAGGCGCCTTGCCAGGCTCCACATCCGGATAACGCGCCGCCTCATCAGCCACTGCCCATTGAGGCAGAGCGCCCACAGCCAATCCGGCAGCAGCAGCGCCCAACACAGTGCGTCGAGAAAGATAAATAGATTCAGGCGTGACGTCCGATTCATGGCAATCGGACGCTTTGGGGATTTTGATCAGCATGGCTACTCCGCAGCATTGGAGAACAGATGCACCAACAGTCTGCGGAGTATGAGGGAAATTACATCACTCGACGCTTTTGCGCCGACGAAGATGTAACAAGTACTGCACCGGTCCGGAAGCCGCATAGGCGAGGAACACCAGCAGCAGAATGCGCGGAGGATCACTGAACACGACTGCGAACACCAGCACGACAGCGAGGATAGCCACGAAAGGTACGCGTCCTTTCAGGTCCAGCTCCTTGAAGCTGTTGTACTTGATGTTGCTGACCATCAGCATGCCCGCCGCTGCCACCATCAACGCCACCAGGAAGGACATCTTGGAGCCCTGAATGCCGTAATCGCTGAACGCCCAAACAATACCCGCCACGACTCCGGCGGCAGCCGGGCTGGCCAGACCGATGAAATAGCGCTTGTCGGCGGTGCCGACCTGAGTGTTGAAGCGCGCCAGACGCAACGCAGCGCCCGCTACATATATGAAGGCGACCATCCAGCCAACCTTGCCCATGTCGCCCAGCGCCCAACCAAATGCCAGCAATGCCGGCGCCACACCGAAAGCGACCATGTCCGACAGCGAGTCGTACTCGGCACCGAACGCACTCTGGGTGTTGGTCATGCGGGCAACACGACCATCCAGGCCGTCAAGCACCATGGCGACAAAGATCGCGATGGCAGCGAAAGCGAAGTACTTGCTTGCGCTGACCGAGTCGCCGGCGCTCAAGGCGGCCTGCGCGCTCATCGAGTTGATGATGGAATAGAAACCTGCGAACAGGTTCGCAGTGGTAAACAGATTCGGCAAAAGATAGATACCACGATGCCGGACTTTACGGCCTTCAGCGTCGTGCCCTTCTTCGATATGTTCATCGATGGGCAGCAGGCTTTCGGCGTCAGAGGCCTGGTTTGGCTCTTCGGGACGTTCGCTCATGGACAATACCTTGCAACGGGGTGGAAAGTTTCGACAGGTGTCTGCGACAGCGGTTCGCATCGCAAACGATGCAGCTTTATACCAGAACCGGCGATCCAAACGAAAAAACGCGGCCTAAGCCGCGTTTTTCGTACAAGTGTCAGACTTAGTTTTTGGCTTTGTCGACGATCTTGTTGGCACCGATCCACGGCATCATGGAGCGCAGTTGCTCGCCGATGATCTCGATACCGTGAGCGGCGTTGTTACGACGCTTGGCGGTCATCGAAGGATAGCCGGTAGCGCCTTCGCTGATGAACATCTTGGCGTATTCGCCGTCCTGAATGCGTTTCAGGGCATTGCGCATGGCCTGACGGGATTCGGCGTTGATGACTTCCGGGCCAGTCACGTACTCGCCGTATTCGGCGTTGTTGGAGATCGAGTAGTTCATGTTGGCGATACCGCCTTCGTACATGAGGTCAACGATCAGCTTCAGTTCGTGCAAGCATTCGAAGTAGGCCATTTCCGGCGCGTAGCCAGCTTCAACCAGGGTTTCGAAACCGGCTTTAACCAGTTCAACGGTACCGCCGCACAGAACGGCTTGCTCGCCGAACAGGTCGGTTTCAGTCTCGTCCTTGAAGGTGGTTTCGATGATGCCGGTACGACCGCCACCAACGCCAGCGGCGTAGGACAGTGCAACGTTTTTGGCGTTGCCCGAAGCATCCTGGTAGATAGCGATCAGGTCAGGGATACCGCCGCCTTTCACGAATTCGGAACGTACGGTGTGACCTGGAGCCTTCGGCGCGATCATGATCACGTCGAGGTCAGCGCGTGGCACTACCTGGTTGTAGTGGATCGCGAAACCGTGGGAGAAGGCCAGGGTAGCGCCCTTCTTGATGTTCGGCTCGATTTCGTTCTTGTACAGGGAGGACTGGAACTCGTCCGGGGTCAGGATCATGACCAGGTCGGCAGCTGCAACAGCGGAAGCAACGTCAGTCACTTTCAGGCCATGAGCTTCAGCCTTGGCAACGGTGGCCGAACCTTTACGCAGGCCAACGGTAACGTCAACGCCGGAGTCTTTCAGGTTGCACGCCTGAGCGTGGCCTTGGGAACCGTAACCGATGATGGCAACTTTCTTGCCCTGGATGATCGACAGGTCGCAGTCTTTATCGTAGAAAACTTTCATGAATTTCCCCTATATCAGGCCGTTCAGGCCATTCGCTAATTTGGTTTAGATGCTGAGTACTTTGTCGCCGCGGGCAATACCGGTGACGCCACTGCGGACGGTCTCCAGAATCGAGGCGGTGCCAATGGACTGAATGAAGCTGTCGAGCTTGTCGCTGGTACCGGTCAATTGAACGGTATACACGCTGGCACTGACATCGACGATCTGTCCACGATAAATATCGGTGGTGCGTTTGATCTCGGCGCGCTGGGCACCGGTAGCCTTGACCTTGACCAGCATCAGCTCGCGCTCGATGTGCGCGCTTTCCGACAGGTCGACCAGTTTGACTACTTCGATCAGTTTGTTGAGGTTCTTGGTGATCTGCTCAATGACCTCATCGTGACCGACAGTGGTCAACGTCAGACGCGACAGGGTCGGGTCTTCGGTTGGTGCCACGGTCAGGCTTTCGATGTTGTAGTTGCGCTGCGAGAACAGACCAACCACACGAGACAAAGCGCCCGGTTCGTTTTCCAGAAGCAAGGAAATAATGTGCCGCATGATTAAGTACGCTCCGTCTTGCTCAGCCACATATCGCGCATGGAGCCGTCTTTGATCTGCATCGGATAGACGTGCTCGCTGGTGTCGACCGAAATATCGATCACTACCAGGCGATCCTTCATGGCAAACGCTTCTTCCATCTTCGACTTCAAATCTTTCGAATCGGTGATGCGCACGCCAACGTGACCATAAGCCTCTGCCAGCTTGACGAAATCAGGCAGCGACTCCATGTAGGAGTGAGAGTGGCGGCTGCCATAGCTCATGTCCTGCCACTGGCGAACCATGCCCAGTACACCGTTGTTCAGGATGACGATCTTTACCGGCAAACCGTATTGCAGGCAGGTCGACAACTCCTGAATGTTCATCTGGATGCTGCCCTCGCCCGTTACGCAGGCGACGTCATCATCCGGAAAGCTCAACTTGATGCCCATGGCCGCCGGAAAACCGAAGCCCATGGTGCCCAGGCCGCCGGAGTTGATCCAGCGGTTCGGCTTGTTGAACTTGTAGTACTGCGCCGCGAACATCTGATGCTGACCCACGTCAGAAGCAACAAAGGCATTGCCCTTGGTCACTTCGCAAAGGGTCTCGATCACGGCCTGCGGCTTGATGACGCTGCCGTCACCCTTGTCATAAGGGAACAGGCCACGATCACCGCGCCACTCGTCGATCTGCTTCCACCAGCTGGCAACGGACTCCTTGTTCGGGGTCTCGCCAATTTCCTTGAGGATCGCGACCATTTCGGTCAGGACGCTCTCGACCGGGCCAACGATTGGCACATCGGCCTTGATGGTCTTGGAAATCGAAGCCGGGTCGATGTCGATGTGAATGATCTTGGCATTCGGGCAGAACTTGGAGGCGCCGTTGATCACGCGGTCGTCAAACCGTGCGCCGACAGCCAGGATCACGTCAGCGTGGTGCATCGCCAGGTTGGCGGTGTAGCTGCCGTGCATGCCCAGCATGCCGATGAACTGACGATCCGTACCAGGGAAACCGCCCAGGCCCATCAGGGTATTGGTCACTGGCAGGTTAAGCATTTTCGCCAGCTCGGTCAGCGGCGCGGAGCCACCACCGAGAATCACGCCACCGCCCGAGTACAACACAGGACGCTTGGCCGCCAGGAGCATTTCTGCTGCCTTGCGGATTTGCCCGGAGTGACCGCGAACGGCCGGGCTGTAGGAGCGCAACTTGGCTTTTTTCGGGAAGACGTATTCGAACTTCTCGGCCGGGTTGGTCATGTCTTTCGGAATATCGACAACGACCGGACCAGGACGACCGGATTGCGCCAGGTAGAAAGCTTTCTTCATGACTTCCGGGATTTCCGACGCATGCTTGATCATGAAGCTGTGCTTCACGATCGGCCGGGAAATACCGATCATGTCGGTTTCCTGGAAGGCGTCGGTACCGACCATGGTGCTCGGCACCTGGCCGGAAATAACCACCATCGGAATGGAGTCCATGTAGGCGGTGGCAATACCGGTGATGGCGTTTGTAGCGCCAGGACCGGACGTCACCAGTACCACACCGGCTTTACCGGTGGCACGGGCGTAGCCGTCAGCCATATGGGTAGCCGCTTGCTCGTGACGAACCAGGATGTGGGTCACTTCCGGTTCTTTGAACAGGGCATCGTAGACATGAAGAAGAGCACCACCCGGGTACCCGTAGATATATTTGACGCCTTCGTCACGCAAGAAGCGGACGAGCATCTCACCGCCAGATAAAAGCTCCACGTTGCTCACCTCTAAAACGCCAGAATACCGCCCACGAAAAATGGGACGGGTCTTAATAGGTTTACTTCTCTGCAGAGCATGAGCGACGGTGGTCGCCGACTACGTCAGCACTGACTGAGCAAGTATTGGGATCGTCCCAAGTGTTGCGGGCTTCTCCCACCCAGCGCGAGGTAACGCGTTGCGGGTGTAACAGGTCGGCGCGGATGTGCGCCTCATGATCTGCTGAGAGGGTCTGCTTCTGGCAGTCCCTGTACAGCGGACTTTGGATTCTTCTGTTTCGCCCTTCGCAAGTCAAGCCGTCTATGTGCTTTATTCTAGTAACCGCATGAGAACGCAAGAAAAAACCTATAAATCCCATGTGTGTTAGCTTCAATTGCGCAACTTTTGACTAGGAATTGGCATGCGTACGCACTTCTTCATCGCCGGCCTGTTGGTCGTCCTCAGCCCGGCGGCCATGGCCGCGCAGATTTATAAATGGGTCGACGCCCAAGGCGTTACCCATTTCGATGGCCAGCCGCCCCCAGGCCTGCCAGCCACGACCATTGTCACCCCCGCTTCATCGCCGGGCAAACCACCCATCCCCGCCAACGGCGGCGCCATCGGCAATCAACAGGCCATCGACAACAGCGTCAAGAAGCAGGTTGCCGAGCAGCAGGAACAGTTGAAAGTGTTTTGTGAGCAGGCGCGAACGAATCTTGCGCAGTTGCAGAACAATCCGCGACTCAGGGAGGAAGTGGAAGGACAGTTGCGCCGTCTGGACGATGCACAGCGGCAAGAGCGCATCGGCGAAACGCAGAAACAGATCGCGGACAACTGCCAGTGAACGCCTGCAGGAGCCGAGTTTGGTCCGGCTCCTGCAATGGGCGGTGGGGTCAGCGGGCCGCGGTGATCAGTTGATCAAACTCTTTGAGCAGCACTTGCAACTGGCGATCCCGGCCCTGGACATTGCGTCCAGCGAAGACCATTTCGGCCATTTCCTGAATCCCTGAAGCATTCGGCAACGGCAGGTCCTGCTCGAGGATCGCTTTCATGCGCGGCAGGAAAATCCACTGCAGCCATTGTTCGAAGTCCAGCGTATCGACCGAAAAGGGTTCCACGCTGGAAAGCGCTTCGGCGGATGGCCGAACGTCGTCCCACCACCCTTGTATCCGCAGCTCTCGCTCGATCAGCAGCAACTGATCGGCGATCTGGAGAAAACGTGCGTCCATTACGACGTAACCTTGGCTTTCTGACGGGCCAGTGCCGCACCCGAGGAATCACCCTGTTTCTCGCGAGCCTGAGCGATCAGCTCCCAGAGGCTGGCTTGAAGAGCCGGACGGCCATTGGCGAAGGTCAGGCCACGACGGGCGAATTGCTCGGCTTGCGCGGCATCACCTTGGGCCATGCGCACTTGCGCCAGGCGATAAAGCACTTGAGGTTCACGCGGGGCTACTCGTTGGGCGCGCTCCAGGCTCGAGGACGCACCGTTCAGGTCGCCGCCAGCCTGTTGTTGCTGAGCAGTGGTCAGCAACGCAAGGACCGGGCCGTCCAATTGCTCGTCGGCGGACAGGCCACCAGAACTCGCCGACGGAATTCCGCTCGGCGTCGACGGCATGCTGTAGCTGCCCTGATTGACCGGCGCAGATTGAACCGGCGATGTATCAATCGGCCCTGGCGTGATCGGCCCAGGAGTAATCGGTGTGGTGCTGATCGGTGTCGACGTCGTTGCGCCCCCGCCCGGGATCATCACAACCACACCGGTATCGCCTTGTGGAATCGCCTGTGTTTGCGATTGCACGGGACGCTTCACCGTCGTCTGGCGATAACCGCCGTTCGCGGAAACGCGCTCGCTGTTGGAAACCGCGGTACCGGAATCCACAACCGGAATCGAACCACGCTGCACTGAAGAACAACCGCTGAGCAAAGCCACGGCGGTAACCGCTGGAATCAACCACTTGTTCACTTGAAACCCTCTTTGCTTAATTCATCCAGCCCTTGACCCAATCCATCACCGTCTCTGCAGGGTTTTCACCCCCACAAGCGGCACCGGGAGGCGGTTCGCTGCCGCGAATATACGGCATCTGCACGGCACCTGGGCAACCGGCATCGGAGCCTTGTCCGGTTCGCGAATCAACCCAGGCCTGAACGATATTGTCCGGCTGCGGCATGTCCAGGGGAAGTGGGTCTGCCTTGCGCATGAAGCTGGTCCAGACCTGCAATGCGCCGGTAGCGCCGGTGAATGGCGTCTTGCCATTGTCATCGCGCCCCAACCAGACCACCGCCAGCAAGTCCTGACTGAAGCCAGCGAACCAACTGTCTCGGGAGTCGTTACTGGTCCCCGTCTTGCCCGCCAGGGTCAAGGTTTTCGGTAACACGTTGTAAACCGAACTGCCGGTGCCTTCCCGCATGACCCGCTGCATGGCGCTCTGGATCAGATAAATCGAAGCCGGGTCGAAACGCTGCTGAATCTGGAAAGGGTAACGCTTGAGCGGCTCCCCCTCCGCCGTCAGCACGCTGCGAATCCCGCGCATCGGCGTATTGAAGCCACCGTTGGCGAGTGTCTGATACATGGTCGCGACTTCAATCGGCGTCATGCCGCCAGCCCCCAGCAACATCGACGGGAAGGCCGGAAATTCGCGGCTTACGCCCAGGCGCCCTAAAGTCTTGAGGACATTGGGCACACCCACCGCCAGACCGAGACGCGCAGTCGACAGGTTGTAGGAATGCGCCAGACCTTGATAAAGGAAGACCGTGCCGTGAGAACGACGATCATAGTTTTGCGGCTTCCAGACCTGGCCATCCGCCCCTTTGACCGAAAAGTATTCGTCCGACAGCCAACTGGTCAATGTGTACTGGCTGGGTTTCTCAAGCGCTGTCAGATACACCGCTGGCTTGATCAACGAGCCGATAGGTCGCACAGCATCCAGTGCCCGGTTGAAACCGGCAAAACTGGCCTGGCGACTGCCAATCATGGCCTGAACCTCACCGGTTTCCGGATTGGTCACGACCATGGCCGCCTCGACGTCGTCAGATCCTTTGCGCCCGGAAAGACGCTTGAAGGTGTCGTTGACCGACGCTTCGGCCTTCATCTGCAGGATCGGGTCAAAACTGGTGAAGATGCGCAGGCCTTCTTCGGTCAAGTCTTCGTCGCGATAGTCTTCACGCAGTTGACGCTTGACCAGATCAAGGAAGCCAGGGAACGAGCTGTCCGCCAGCTTGCCTCGCGTTGTCACGCCCAACGGCATTTTTTTCGCGGCGGCGACTTGCTCGGCACTGGCAACACCTTGTTGTTCAAGCACGTCCAGCACCAGATTGCGCCGCTCGAGTGCCCGCTCAGGATTGCGACGCGGGTTGTAATAGGAAGGCCCCTTGACCATGCCTACCAGCATCGCGACTTGATGCAGCTTCAGTTCGGACAATGGCTGCCCGAAGAAAAACTGGCTGGCCAGACCGAAACCGTGCACAGCGCGCTGACCGTCTTGACCGACGAACACTTCATTGAGGTAGGCCTCAAGAATTTCCCGTTTGTCGTAATGCAACTCGAGCAACATCGCCATCATGGCTTCGGTGAGTTTACGACTCAGGCTGCGTTCGCTGGTCAGGTAGAAATTCTTGACCAGTTGTTGCGTGAGCGTACTGCCGCCCTGAGTCATCTTGCCGCCAGAAGTGTTGACGTAGACAGCTCGCGCAATCGACTTGGGCGACACGCCCCAATGGCTATAGAAATCCCGATCTTCCACCGCGACCAGGGTTTCCAGCAAATAGGGCGGGACTTGATCGATTTTGATCAGAATGCGGTCTTCGAGGTTCTTCGGATAAATCCCGCCGATCAGCAGCGGCTCCAGGCGCACTACCGAAAGCTTCGAACCGTTCGTCGCCGAGAGTTCGGCCACATAGTCGCCGGAGAAACGCACACGCACCGGCTGCGCCTGTTCCATGCCTTCATAAAACTGGAAACCACGGGTATTCAAATCAACAGTATTACCGTTGACCGCCGCAGCGCCGGGGCCATTGCTCACACTTTCACGGCGATAGCCCAAAGCATCGAGCTCGGTAAGAAAGTCGTCGCGACTCAGCTTTTGTCCGACGAACAGCTCGAGCGGGCGCGCGTATACCTTCGCCGGAATGGTCCAGCGCTTGCCGGAAAACTTCTCCTGCACGACGGCATCGAGGTAAACCGCGAATCCGGCCAGCACTACCAGGCCGACCAGACTGAGTTTAAGGGCCCAGCCCAGCCAAGGCCGCAAGCCTCGGGAAGGTGGTTTTTTAGGGGTACGGGGGGATCGGGTACGAGTCATGGCGGCGGATTATACGCACTTTATTCGTCCCCAACAGGAGCCCTCCGAGTTTGCGTTAGGCTGGCTAGCCGCCATAATAGCGACCTGAAATTTTTCCAGACTCTGAAGGATCGCCTGTGAGCCAGTCCCTGATCGCCGCCCTGCAAAACCCGGCCCTCTACCCGCACTCCGTAGACGGGTTCCAGCTCATCGAAACCCACATTTCCTGGGTACTGCTGACTGGCGACTTTGCATATAAAGTGAAGAAACCGATGAATTTCGGCTTCCTCGACTTCACGACCCTCGAAGCCCGCAAGCACTTCTGTGGCGAAGAGCTGCGCTTGAACCAGCGCCTGACTGACGATCTTTATCTTGAAGTATTGCCGATTACCGGCAGTGCCGAAGCACCTCAATTGGGCGGGGATGGCCCGGCCATCGAATACGTGCTGAAAATGCGCCAGTTCCCCCAGACCGGCTTGCTCAGCACCCTGCAAGCCAACGGCGAACTGACTACCGCACACATCGATGAGATGGCAGCCCAGATTGCTCGCTTCCACCTCAACGCACCGAAAGTCCCGGCGGAACATGAAGCCGGCACCCCCGACAGCGTGATGGCCCCCGTGCGCCAGAACTTCGAACAAATCCTGCCGTTCATCAGCGACAAGGCTGACCTTCAACAACTCGACGCCCTGCAAGCCTGGGCCGAAAGCAGCTTCGAACGCCTCAAGCCACTGCTCGTGCAACGCAAGGCAGATGGCTTCATCCGCGAATGCCATGGTGACATCCATTTGGGTAACGCCACGGTGATCGACGGCAAGGTCGTGATCTTCGACTGCATCGAGTTCAACGAGCCCTTCCGCTTCACCGATGTTTACGCCGACAGCGCTTTCCTGGCGATGGACCTGGAAGACCGTGGCCTTAAATGCCTGGCACGGCGTTTCATCAGCCAATACCTGGAACTGACTGGCGATTATCAGGGCCTGGAACTGCTGAACTTCTATAAAGCCTACCGTGCGCTGGTGCGCGCCAAGGTCGCACTGTTCAGCATGCCGGCCGATGCAACGCCGGTGCAACGTGCCACCAGCCTGCGCCAGTACCGCAATTACGCCAACCTGGCGGAAAGCTACAGCACCATTCCTTCCCGTTTCATGGCCATCACCCACGGCGTCTCCGCAGTAGGCAAAAGCCATGTGGCCATGCGTCTGGTGGAAGCACTGGGCGCCATTCGCCTGCGCTCCGACGTAGAACGCAAACGCCTGTTTGGTGAACAGACGATGGCGAACGATCTGCAGGCAGGCATCTACAGTAGCGAAGCCAGTACCGCCACGTACCAGCGCCTGCATGAAATTGCTGCGGTGATTCTGCACGCCGGTTTCCCGGTGGTGGTTGATGCGACCTACCTAAAGCACGATCAACGTGACAGTGCAGCAAAGGTGGCAGAAGCGACTGGCGCACCGTTCCTGATTCTGGATTGCAATGCCCCTCAAGCTGTCATCGAAAGCTGGCTGCAACAACGTCAGGCCGAGAAATCTGATCCATCCGACGCGACATTGGCCGTTATCGAGGCTCAACAAGCCAGTCGCGAAGCCCTCACGCCAGCGGAAATTCTCTGCAGCAAACGCGTCCAGACCAATGAAAGCGGGACGCTTGACACCGTGGTAGAGCAGATTCGCCAACGCCTTCCGGGGCTGTAAAAAGTATTTCGGTCGTGAAGCCCTCTGCGGCTTCACGGCTGTCAAATAGTGGCACTATACTGGCGTCATAAAACCAACAGGTGATGCGACATGAGCCAGCCGAAACTTCTCGACACCCCGCTGTATGCCTTGCTGCACAAGGACGACATCACAGGATTCAATAACGAACGACCAAAGGAAGGACCGATCGACATGGTCGGAGGCGATTTCCGAGGCCTGGATCTGCGCGAACTCAATGCTGATGGTATCGACTTCACCGATGCTTATTTTCGATCCGCCGATTTGCGTGGCATCGATTTTCGCAAGGCTTCGCTTGAAGGCGCGAGCCTGGCCCATGCACAGATTTCCGGCGCCTACTTTCCAGCGGAACTCAGCGCTGACGAAATTCTGATGTCGATGAACTTCGGTACCCGATTGCGTTATCGCACACGCTGAATCCCGTGCGTAAATTGACAAGTCCAGCGCCCCCGCCTTGCGCTGGACTTCAGGTGTATTTCCTCTGATTTCCAGCTGTTCCCCGCTGCTTCCTGCCCGTTTCGCGGATTTTATCCGCGTGCTTTTTCAACGACGCTTAGAAGCTTTTGCGTCGAAAACGACCAAACGATAACGCTTTTCCTGCTGATGGCTACACTCCTCAGAAGCTTGCCCACGCACCATTCGGCCATCGCAAGGAGGCTTGATGAATGATGAACTGCAACACCTGAAAAATCTTGGCAAGACGTCGGCGCAGTGGCTGCATGCCGTGGGCATCCACAGTGCCTCTGACTTGCGTCGCCTCGGGGCGGTGGATGCTTATCGGGCCGTGCGCACGCGCGGCTTCAGGGCTTCCAAGGTGTTGTTGTATGCAATCGAAGGGGCCCTGATGGATGTGCACTGGAATGACATTCCTGCCGAACGCAAAGAAGCCCTGAACAAACAATTGGAGGCTATTTCTTCACGCCACAAGAGCTGAATGACGGCTGTCGCTTCCCTTGGAATCAAGCCAATGAAAAATTAACTCATCAAAACGATCGACCAAAGCCCGCTATTTCAATGACTTACATCGAAAGCTCATCAACAGGCTGGAAAACGGGTAATCAGATGTTGACTCGCTAATGAGAATCGCTATGATTATCACAACTGGTCGCGAGACTGGTCGATTTTCTGAATAGCCCTTGGTTCGGACTCTCAGATTATCTCCTCATCAGGCTAATCACGGTTATTTGACCCGGCTCTTGCCGGGTCTTTTTTTGCCTTGGAAAAGTCACACGACTTAATGAATGTCTGTTTCGGGATAGAACTCGTCGGCGAGCTTTTTCAGGACCTCAGGTAAACGTGGCCCCAATCCACCTACGAGCAAGGTTGGATCGAGCTCGATGACCCGCCCATCCCTGGCGGCACGAGTGGATGCCAGAATCGGGTTTTCCTTGAACAACGCGGCCCGCGCCGCATTGCCGCTCAATGCCCTGTCGGCAAACACCAGGACATCGGGATCCAGGCTCACCAGCGACTCGTTGGAGAATGGTTTGTATCCGGTGTGGGTCGCCAGATTGTGGCCGCCGGCCCGTTGCAGCAGCCAATCGGCAGCGGTGTCCTTGCCGGCAATCAGCGGCTTGCCACCTGCATGACCGAGCAACATCAGAACACCGGGCGATGGTTTCGTCAGCTGTGCACGGGTCACCCGGACTTTCTGTTGCTCAAGGGCCTGTTGATAAGTGGCCAGCAATTGACTAGCCCGGTCTTCCGCGCCGAGTAACTTGCCCAAACGCTGGAGGTTATTCTGCAGCGTGGAGAGGTCCGGTTGCGCCGAGAATAATTCGACCTGCACACCCGCACTGCGAACCTGCGACAGCACCGGCGGCGGCCCCATTTCCTCTGTGCCGACCAATATCTGCGGGCGCAAACTCAAGATGCCCTCCGCCGAAAGCTGGCGTTGATAGCCGATACTGGGCAGTGCCTTGAGGGTTTCAGGATGTTGACTGGTGGTATCGACCCCCACCAATTTCGCCTCGCCACCCAATGCAATCACCCACTCGGACAGCGCTCCCCCCGCACTCACCCAGCGCTGGGGCAACTCGTTGGCAGTCACGTGACAGCAAACGAAGAATCCGACACAGAGTGCAGCAACACGGGTAGTCAGACGCATGAAGAGCTTCCTTTTAGGGTTTCCCGGGCACTGAATCGACAAGCCAAGTATCCTGCGCATCTGGCTGCCGCTAGGCCGGCTAGTCAGTCATTTGATAATCACTCGCATTTTTACGTCAAGCTCATACACATCCGGTCACCATTGCGGGACCTGAGGACCAACATGAAACTTCTGTGTGCCGGCGTTGAGCTGGCCGATGCCAGTAGCCGCGGCTTCGAGATCGATGGCCAGAAACTCTTTGCCGTGCGCCGGGGCGGCCAGGTTTATGTGTACATCAATCGCTGCCCGCACCGGGGCGTGGGCCTGGAGTGGACGCCTGACCAGTTTCTCGACCCCAGCAACAGCTTGATCCAGTGCGCCACCCACGGCGCGCTGTTCTTGATCGAGGATGGCGAATGTGTGTCCGGCCCTTGCGCGGGCCAATCGCTGACCCGCGTTACCTGCCGTGAGGATAGCCAAGGGATCTGGGTCAGCCTTTAATCGCCCAACAGCACCTCCAGCCGTCGATCCACCACCATTTCTTCATGGGTCAGGCTCACGCCATAAGCCAGGACTTCAACACCACAAGCCACAGCCTCACGTAACGCCGCCGCGTAGACCGGGTCGATTTCTTGTGCCGGGCGCACGGCGTCGATCCCGGTCAGGTTGACACAATACAGTTGCACCGCACGAATCCCGTCTCGAGCCAAGTGGGCAAGCTCCCGAAGGTGTTTGGCCCCGCGCTGGGTCACGGCATCAGGGAAAGCGGCAATGGCGATGCCGCCGAAACCCAGGGTGACGCTTTTCACCTCTACATAGGCCGGCCCTTCGGGGTAGTCGAGACGGAAATCGATCCGGCTCTTTTCCTGACCATAGGCCACTTCGCGCTTGAGCTCGGTAAAACCGTTCAGTTCCGTGATGACACCCGCCCGCAGCGCTTCTTCGATCAAGCCATTGGCCCGACCGGTATTCACGCAAAAATGCCGGCCATGTGGCGTCTCACCAATTTCCCAGGTACCTGGCAATTTGCGTTTGGGGTCATTGGAGCGGCTGAACCAGACTTGCCCGCCTTCGACCTGACAATTGAGCATCGAGCCGGTGTTTGGGCAATGAATAGTCAGCAACTCGCCGCTAACGGTCTCGATATCGGCAAGAAAGCGCTTGTAACGACGTATCAGCCGCCCTTCTTCGAGAGGAGGATGAAAGCGCATCAGCCTTGCCAACTCCGCAGACCACGAGCGATCCGATCCACCGCTTCCTCCAGGCGTTCCAGGCTTTGGGTATAAGCAAACCGCACATGGTGCCCCGCCTGATAGCGACCGAAATCCAGCCCAGGGGTAAACGCTACGTGTTCGGTTTCGAGGAAATGGCGGCAGAATGCGAAGGCATCACCGCCGAACTTGCTGATATCAGCGTACAAATAGAAGGCACCTTCCGGCTCGACGGCAATCCCGAAGCCTAACTCACGCAGCGCTGGCAACAGGAAATCCCGACGCCGCCCGAATTCGGCACGACGCTCTTCGAGAATGCTGATGGTCGCCGGCTCGAAGCAGGCCAATGCGGCGTGTTGAGCCATGCTTGGGGCGCTGATGTACAGGTTCTGCGCAAGCTTCTCCAACTCGCCGACCGCGGCTTCTGGCGCGACCAGCCAACCCAGGCGCCAGCCGGTCATGCCGAAATACTTCGAAAAACTATTAAGCACGAAGGCACTGTCGTCGACTTCCAGCACACTGGCGGCATCGGTGCCATAGGTCAGGCCATGGTAGATCTCGTCCACCACCAGGTGACCATGGCGCTCCTTGATCGCGCGAGACAGCCCGGCCAGCTCATCGCGGGTCAGTATTGTCCCGGTCGGATTGGCCGGTGACGCAACCAGCGCGCCGACGCTGTCATGATCCCAATGCCGCTCGATCAAGCCGGGCGTCAATTGATAACGCACGTCCGGGCCGACCGGCACCAATTGCGCCGCGCCTTCGACCAATCGCAAAAAGTGTCGGTTGCACGGGTATCCCGGGTCTGCCAGCAGCCAATGCTTGCCCGGATCGACCAGCAAGGCACTGGCCAGCAACAGGGCACCGGAACCCCCGGGCGTTATGAGAATGCGGCGCGGGTCGATGTTCAGCCCGTAACGCTGTTGATAAAAGCCCGAAATGGCCTCACGCAGTTCAGGAATGCCACGGGCCGCGGTGTAACGGGTCCGGCCTGCCTCCAGCGCGGCTTGCCCCGCACGAATGATCGGCTCGGCGGTAGTGAAGTCCGGCTCGCCGATTTCCAAGTGGATGACATCGTGGCCGGCGGCCTGCAATTCATTGGCCCGTGCGAGCAACGCCATGACATGAAAAGGTTCGATCGCGCGACTGCGAGCACTGTAGGACTGAGCCATTGGCCTTCCTTCAACGAAGAAAAGAATCGATTCTACCCAAGCGCAGGAACGAGCGAGAACCTAAAGCGGTCAGAGGCGTTATGGCCCAGACCCAAAACGACTCAAGCGAGCGCCCAAGGTTTGACTAAAATCAATATTTGAGCAGCGCTCCAGACCCACCAGACAGCGCTTTGCCAGCATTTGCAAGCGCCACAGGCCGCGGGCTCGACATCCGGGAGTAGCGCGGTCTGATTTGATCTGGTAAGTTCGCCCGCTTGCAGCCGCAGGGCCGGCAGGTGTCGGTGATGGAGCAATCCTGCGCAGATGGATTACAAGAGTAGAGGCGGTCTATTTCATGTCCACCCAAGCAAAGCAACAGGCAGTCCCGTCGATCAGCGGCTTCGAACCCTATAAAGAAGTTCCGGGCGAGGAGTACATGGGCAAGCCCATGCGCGCTCATTTCACCAAGGTCCTGAACAAGTGGAAACAGGACTTGATGCAGGAAGTCGACCGTACGGTTGATCACATGAAGGACGAAGCAGCCAACTTCCCGGACCCGGCAGACCGTGCCAGCCAGGAAGAAGAGTTCGCCCTCGAACTGCGGGCCCGCGATCGTGAGCGCAAGTTGATCAAAAAGATCGACAAGACGCTGCAACTGATCGAAGACGAAGAGTATGGCTGGTGCGAGTCGTGCGGCGTTGAAATCGGCGTCAAGCGCCTGGAAGCCCGCCCTACGGCCGACATGTGCGTTGACTGCAAGACCCTCGCGGAAATCAAGGAAAAGCAAGTCGGCAAATAATGGCGACTTGAATGAAAAACGGAGCGTGCGAACGCTCCGTTTTTGTTTCCGATATTTGCCGATACCTGTTACGCCTTCGGAATCGCCTTCGCGAGCAAGCTTCGCTCCTACAGAGACTGGCGATATCTCCTGTAGGAGCGAAGCTTGCTCGCGAAGGCCGCTCGAGCCATGCTCAAAACGATTGGACAGCCCGACATCGCTTTATGACCACCATCACCTCCCCCACCTACATCGGGCGCTTCGCCCCCACGCCAAGCGGCCATTTGCATTTTGGTTCGCTGGTCGCGGCACTGGCTTCTTACCTGGATGCGCGTGCGGTGGGTGGCCGTTGGCTGATGCGCATGGAAGACCTGGACCCGCCCCGAGAAGAGCCCGGTGCCCAGGCCGCCATACTCAGGGCGCTGGAAAGTTACGGTTTCGAGTGGGATGGCGAACTGGTTCGCCAGAGCGAGCGTCACGACGCCTACGCTGAAGTGCTCAATCGCCTGCTCAACCACGGCCTGGCCTACGCCTGTACGTGCTCGCGCAAACAATTGGAGCCGTATCACGGCATTTACCCGGGTTTGTGCCGCAACGCCGGGCATGGCACTGAAGACGCCGCAATCCGAATACGCGTTCCTGAACTGGATTACCACTTCATCGACCGCGTGCAAGGCGAGTTTCACCAACACCTGGGGCGGGACGTCGGTGACTTCGTCATTCGCCGCCGCGACGGACTCTACGCCTATCAATTGGCGGTGGTGCTGGACGATGCCTGGCAAGGCATTACCGACATCGTGCGTGGCGCCGACCTGCTCGACTCCACGCCGCGCCAGCTTTACTTGCAGGAACTGCTTGGCTTGCGCCAACCGCGGTACTTGCACATCCCGCTGATTACCCAGCCCGACGGCAACAAACTGGGCAAGTCCTACCGTTCGCCACCGCTGACGGAAGACCAGGCCACACCTTTGTTGCTGCGAGCCTTGCGCGCACTGGGGCAAAACCCCGGCGCCGAACTGGTTCATGGCACACCACGGGAAGTGCTCGACTGGGGCATCGCCCACTGGGACGCCTCGCTGATCCCGCGCACACTGAGCCTTCCCGAGGCACAACTACAGTGATCATGCTTGCAGTGGCACGCCCATCCGTTACCATCGCCGCACGTTTTCGGGCACGCGGATAAAAAAGAGAGGCCGGGATGTACATCTATCGCTTGGTCCTGCTCCTGGTAGTGGGGATTTATCTGTTTTCCCCGGCCATCATGGATTGGTGGATCGACGCCACGGGCGCCTGGTATCGCCCTTATCTGCTTTGGCTGATCCTGATCGTCGTGACCTTCATCCTGCAGAGCCAAAAAGATGCCGATGAGCTTTAGCCTGACCCAGATGATCCTGATCAGCGCCGCGTACCTGGCGGTGCTGTTCGGCGTAGCCTGGATCAGCGAACGGGGCATGATCCCGCGGGCGATCATTCGCCATCCGCTCACCTACACCCTGTCGCTGGGCGTCTACGCCAGTGCCTGGGCGTTTTACGGCACGGTCGGCCTGGCCTATCAATACGGCTACGGCTTCCTGTCCAGCTATCTCGGTGTTTCCGGCGCATTTCTGCTGGCGCCGGTGTTGCTGTATCCGATCCTGAAAATTACCCGTACTTATCAGCTGTCGTCCCTGGCGGACCTGTTTGCCTTCCGCTTTCGCAGCACCTGGGCTGGTGCGCTCACCACGATTTTCATGCTGGTCGGCGTGTTGCCGCTGCTGGCGTTGCAGATTCAGGCGGTGGCGGACTCCATCGGCATCCTCACCCGCGAGCCGGTGCAGCATCGCGTGGCCCTGAGTTTCTGTGCGCTGATCACGCTGTTCACGATTTTCTTCGGCTCCCGACACATCGCCACCCGTGAGAAACATGAAGGGCTGGTGTTTGCGATTGCCTTCGAATCGGTGATCAAGCTGATTGCACTCGGTGGCGTCGGCCTGTATGCGCTGTACGGCGTGTTCGATGGCCCGCAGCAACTCGAGCTTTGGCTGCTGCAAAACCAGACCGCTCTCGCCGCGCTTCACACGCCGCTGCAGGAAGGCCCGTGGCGAACCTTGCTGCTGGTGTTCTTCGCCTCCGCCATCGTGATGCCGCACATGTATCACATGACCTTTACCGAAAACCTCAACCCGCGCTCATTGGTGAGTGCAAGCTGGGGCTTGCCGCTGTTCCTGCTGTTGATGAGCCTGGCAGTACCGTTGATTCTCTGGGCTGGCCTGAAACTCGGCGCCACCACCAACCCGGAATATTTCACCCTGGGCATTGGTATTGCCGCCAATAGCAAGGCGTTGGCGTTGCTGGCCTATATCGGCGGATTGTCCGCCGCCAGCGGCCTGATCATTGTCACTACGCTGGCGTTGTCGGGGATGGCGCTCAACCATCTGGTGCTGCCGCTCTATCAGCCGCCAGCCGAGGGCAACATCTACCGCTGGCTGAAGTGGACCCGCCGCGCCCTGATCGTCGCGATCATCATGGCCGGTTACGGCTTCTATCTGCTGCTGGGTGCCGAACAGGATCTGGCCAATCTCGGCATCGTCGCGTTCGTTGCCACCTTGCAGTTCCTGCCCGGCGTACTCTCGGTCCTGTACTGGCCGACCGCCAACCGCCGCGGCTTCATCGCCGGTTTGCTGGCGGGGATTCTGGTGTGGCTGGTGACCATGCTGTTGCCGTTGGTCGGCAATCTGCAAGGCTTCTACATTCCGCTGTTGAACATGATCTACGTACTGGACGACACCAGTTGGCACATGGCCGCAATCGCCTCGCTGGCCGCCAACGTGTTGATGTTCACCCTGATCTCGCTGTTCACCAACGCCAGCACCGAAGAAGCCAGCGCCGCCGAAGCTTGCGCCGTGGACAACGTGCGTCGCCCGCAACGCCGCGAACTGCATGCCGCCTCGCCACAGGAGTTCGCCACGCAACTGGCCAAACCGTTGGGCGCCAAAGCGGCACAGAAGGAAGTCGAACAGGCCCTGCGCGACCTCTATCTGCCCTTCGACGAGCGTCGACCTTACGCCTTGCGCCGCTTGCGTGACCGCATCGAGGCCAACCTCTCCGGTCTGATGGGGCCGAGCGTGGCCCAGGACATGGTAGAGACATTCCTGCCTTACAAGGCGGGTGGCGAAAACTATGTCACCGAAGACATTCACTTCATCGAAAGCCGCCTCGAGGATTACCACTCGCGCCTGACCGGCCTGGCGGCTGAACTCGATGCCCTGCGCCGCTATCACCGCCAGACCCTGCAGGAGTTGCCGATGGGCGTCTGCTCGCTGGCCAAGGATCAGGAAATCCTCATGTGGAACAAAGCCATGGAGGAGCTGACCGGTATCGCCGCGCAGCGCGTGGTCGGTTCGCGCCTGAGTACGATCGCCGACCCATGGAAAGAACTGCTGCAAGGCTTCATCAACGTCCCCGACGAGCATTTGCACAAGCAGCACTTGGCCCTCGACGGCCAGACGCGCTGGCTCAACCTGCACAAAGCGGCGATCGACGAGCCGCTCGCGCCAGGCAACAGCGGCTTGGTGCTGCTGGTGGAAGACCTGACCGAAACCCAGATGCTCGAAGACAAACTGGTGCACTCCGAACGCCTGGCCAGCATCGGTCGACTGGCCGCCGGGGTTGCCCACGAAATAGGCAACCCGATCACCGGAATTGCTTGCCTGGCGCAAAACCTGCGCGAGGAGCGCGAAGAGGATGGCGAGCTCAAAGAAATCAGCGGGCAGATCCTCGAACAGACCAAACGTGTGTCGCGCATCGTGCAATCGCTGATGAGTTTTGCCCATGCGGGCAGCCACCAGCACAGCGACGAGCCCGTTTGTCTGGCGGAGGTCGCCCAGGACGCAATCGGTTTGCTGGCGCTGAACCGACGTAATTTCGAAGTGCAGTTCTACAACCTGTGCGACCCCGATCACTGGGTCGAAGGCGACCCGCAGCGGCTGGCGCAGGTATTGATCAATCTGCTTTCAAACGCCCGCGATGCCTCGCCTCCCGGCAGCGCAGTGCGGGTCAAGAGCGAAGCCGGCGAACACACGGTCGACCTGATCGTGGAAGACGAAGGCAGCGGTATCCCCTCGAGCATCATGGACCGATTGTTCGAACCCTTCTTCACCACCAAGGACCCGGGTGAAGGTACCGGTCTGGGCCTTGCACTGGTCTATTCCATCGTTGAAGAGCATTATGGACAAATCACCATCGACAGCCCGGCTGATGTTCAGAGCCAGCGCGGCACCCGTATACGGGTGACATTGCCGCGTCATGTCGAAGCGACGTCCGCTGTGAACTGAGACCGTCGAGAGTATCGAATCAATGCCGCACATTTTGATCGTCGAAGACGAAACAATTATCCGCTCCGCCTTGCGCCGCCTGCTGGAACGTAACCAGTATCAGGTCAGCGAAGCCGGTTCAGTGCAGGAAGCACAAGAACGCTTCACTATTCCCACGTTCGACCTGATCGTCAGTGACCTGCGTCTTCCGGGCGCCCCGGGCACCGAGCTGATCAAACTCGGCCAGGGCACTCCGGTGCTGATCATGACCAGTTACGCCAGCCTGCGCTCGGCGGTGGATTCGATGAAAATGGGCGCGGTGGATTACATCGCCAAGCCTTTCGATCACGACGAAATGCTCCAGGCCGTCGCGCGCATCCTGCGCGACCGCCAATCGTTGCAGACCAGCGGTGAACCGGTTGTCGGCAAAACCAGTAATGGCGCAGCCAAATCCGGCCCGGACAACAGCAACGGTGAAATCGGCATCATTGGCTCGTGCCCGCCGATGCAAGATCTGTACGGCAAGATCCGCAAAGTCGCACCGACCGATTCCAATGTCCTGATCCAGGGCGAATCCGGCACGGGTAAAGAATTGGTGGCGCGCGCCTTGCACAACCTCTCCAAGCGCGCCAAGGCACCGATGATCTCGGTGAACTGTGCGGCGATTCCGGAAAGCCTGATCGAGTCCGAACTGTTCGGCCACGAAAAAGGTGCGTTCACCGGCGCCAGCGCCGGGCGTGCAGGCCTGGTGGAAGCCGCTGATGGCGGTACGCTGTTCCTCGATGAAATCGGCGAGTTGCCACTGGAAGCCCAGGCTCGACTGCTGCGTGTATTGCAGGAAGGCGAGATTCGACGGGTCGGCTCGGTTCAGTCGCAGAAAGTCGATGTGCGCTTGATTGCCGCGACCCACCGCGACCTCAAGAGCCTGGCCAAGATCGGCCAGTTCCGTGAAGACTTGTACTACCGCCTGCACGTGATTGCGCTGAAATTGCCCGCCTTGCGCGAGCGAGGTGCCGACGTCAACGAAATCGCCAATGCCTTCCTGGCGCGGCAGAGCGCACGGATCAATCGTACCGACCTGAAATTCGCCCCGGATGCGGAGCAAGCCATTCGTCATTACTCATGGCCAGGCAACGTGCGTGAGCTGGAGAACGCCGTCGAGCGCGCAGTCATTCTTTGCGAGAGCCCGGAAATC
Organism: Pseudomonas sp. Sample_16; assembly: GCF_004307665.1. Classification (NCBI taxonomy): domain Bacteria; kingdom Pseudomonadati; phylum Pseudomonadota; class Gammaproteobacteria; order Pseudomonadales; family Pseudomonadaceae; genus Pseudomonas; species Pseudomonas sp. Sample_16. The sequence continues at coordinate 11,150 of NZ_RCOB01000085.1, read as the reverse complement.
TCCGCCGAGCTGCTGGGCATCGATATCGAACTCGGTGATCTGGAAGACGACGAGTTCATCGGCCTGCCCCCGCAACAGGGCAGCGCCAGCACCGGTAACAACAATCATGAACCGACCGAAGATTTGTCCCTGGAGGATTATTTCCAGCATTTCGTGCTCGAGCACCAGGACCACATGACCGAAACCGAACTGGCCCGCAAGCTCGGGGTCAGCCGCAAGTGCCTGTGGGAACGCCGTCAGCGCCTTGGCATTCCACGGCGCAAAACCGGGGTGGCCAGCGAGAGCTGAACCACAGCTGTCTCATGTGCGGGTAACAGGTGACTTTGTGAAAAAACTGTTACCTCAGTTTTTTCACGTAACAGAAGCCGGGGCTTACGGTAACGAAGCCCCGGCTTTTTTTGGCCTGCGCAAACCTCAACAGCACGCCTAACCCCTTGTTTTACTGGGCCTCACAAAAGTTGGCACGCACCCTGCTATATGTTTGGTACAAGAACAATAACAAGCAATGCACAAGACAATAAAAATAAGACGAATCGACTCACGCACAATAAAAACAAGACGGCGAGAGGCGCAGCTAACTGATTCTTTTGGAGAGGCGTTGTATTTGGGGCTTACCCCACGACCAGGCCGAGAACAACAAAAACTGTCTTAAGACAGAGCCTGTACTGGTTGGATCGAGAGATCACTGCAATTCAGCGACCAAAGCAATCCGTTTGCTCTTGGCTCCCGATTGGGAGGGTCATGAAGGAAAGCTTCATGGCGAGGGCACTTAACAAAAACAAAAAGCCCGAAACCAATAACAAAAATAGAGCATGCAACTACTTCTTGGGGAGCTTCGGCTCCCCTTGTAGTTTCTGGCGTTTGGCGCCCTGCGCTCCCAGAGTCTGCCGCTATGCCTATTGCGTCCGCAGACAGCCCCTTCAAGCTCTTGCGCAGCTTCCTACACCATCCCCCGACTAAATGCTAGAATCCCCGCCCATCATGCGGTCATTCTTCTGTTTTGGCCGAACATTCCTTCAAACAGTGCATCCCATGCTGAAGAAGCTGTTCCAGTCATTCCGTACTCCCCTGCGTCGTACGCAACACATCCGCAGCACGCCTGAAGTGCTCAACAGCGGCCAACATTCGCTGCAAAAGGGGCAATTCAGCCGTTACGCGGTGAACATCGTCGAACGCCTGCAGGGCGCTGGCTACCAGGCGTATCTGGTTGGCGGCTGTGTGCGTGACATGCTGCTCGGCATTACGCCGAAAGACTTTGACGTTGCCACCAGTGCCACCCCTGAGCAGGTTCGGGCCGAATTCCGCAATGCGCGAATCATCGGACGCCGGTTCAAACTGGTGCACATCCACTTTGGTCGCGAAATCATCGAAGTTGCGACCTTCCGCGCCAATCACCCGCAAAACGATGAAGAGGAAGACAACAATCAATCCTCGCGCAATGAAAGCGGGCGCATCCTGCGCGATAACGTGTATGGCACCCTGGAAGAAGACGCACAACGCCGCGACTTCACCATCAACGCCCTGTATTACGATCCGGTCAGCGAACGGATTCTCGATTACGCCAACGGCGTACACGACATTCGCAATCAATTGATCCGTCTGATCGGCGATCCGAAACAGCGCTACCAGGAAGACCCGGTGCGGATGTTGCGAGCCGTGCGTTTTGCCGCCAAGCTGAATTTCGGCATCGAAAAACACAGCGCTACGCCAATCCGCGACCTGGCACCGATGCTGCGCGAGATTCCATCGGCCCGTCTGTTCGAGGAAGTACTCAAGCTGTTCCTTTCCGGCCACGCCGCGGACACCTTCGAGATGCTGGTCGACCTGCAACTGTTCGATCCTCTGTTCCCGGCCAGTGCCGAGGCCCTGGAGTACAACCCGACTTACACCCATACGTTGATCAGCGAAGCGCTGATCAACACCGACCTGCGGATCAAGCAGAACAAACCGGTGACTCCGGCCTTCCTGTTTGCGGCGCTGCTCTGGCCAGCCTTGCCGGCTCGCGTCCTGCGCTTGCAGGAGCGTGGAATGCCGCCGATTCCGGCGATGCAGGAAGCAGCCCACGAACTGATTGCCGAGCAATGCCAGCGCATCGCGATCCCGAAACGCTTCACCATGCCGATCCGCGAGATCTGGGACATGCAGGAACGCCTGCCCCGCCGCAGCGGCAAGCGCGCCGATCTGCTGCTGGACAACCCACGCTTCCGTGCCGGTTACGACTTCCTCTTGCTGCGCGAAAGCGCCGGCGAGCAGACCGATGGCCTGGGCGAATGGTGGACCGATTATCAGGATGCCAATGAAAGCGAACGTCGCGACATGATTCGCGACCTCAGCGGCAAGGACGAAGCTGGCGGCGCGCCGCGCAAGCGTCGTCGCAGCGGTGGCTCCAAGCGCAAACGCGCAGCGGGCGCTTCGAGTACCACGGGCGAGTAATCGATGGAACGCATCTACATCGGCATGGGCAGTAACCTGGCTGACCCGGCTGAACAATTGCGCAGCGCTGTTGAAGCGCTGGCGCAGCTGCCGCAATCGAAACTGGTCGGGGTGTCCGCGTTTTATCAAAGCGACTCGCTGCTCCCTGGCCAACCGCGTTACACCAATGCGGTGGCCGCTCTCGACAGCACGCTGGCGCCACTGGACCTGCTGGATGCCTTGCAAGCCATCGAAAACGGCCAGGGCCGCGAGCGACTGGAGCGCTGGGGACCACGTACGCTGGACCTCGATATCCTGCTGTTCGGCGATCAGGTGATCGATGAGGCGCGCCTCAAGGTGCCGCACTATCACATGCAGGAGCGGGCTTTCGTTCTATACCCGCTGGCCGAACTGGCGCCCGCGGATCTGCACCTGGCCGATGGCCGCACCCTCCGCGAACTGCTGGCCGCCTGCCCGTTCGTCGGACTTGAACGCCTGTCCCAAGATTGACGCAGCCCCCTGTAGGAGCGAGCCTGCTCGCGATGGCGATTGAACAATCACCAGGATTGTTGACTGACACGCCGCTATCGCGAGCAGGCTTGCTCCTTAATTGGGTTACTTTGCGTCCGGCAGTCTGCTGAAACGCATCAGTTACTTCGGTAACACCCCACCCGTAACAATGCGGTAACACACCGGATTGACTTCCCGAGTTCTCATCACGACTATAGGCGTCCCGCTGCCGCCAATGCGGCACACAAGGGCGCAATCCAGGCCTTATAAGCACGACAAAAGACCGTGCGCCTGAGTACATGACGAATCACGCGCGTTACTCGCAGTAGTTTCCATAGCGCCTGAACGAGGATTTTTTGACATGCCAGCCATCACCCTGACCACGCTCCAGAGCCTCAAGCAGAAAGGTGAGAAAATCACCATGCTGACCTGCTATGACGCGACCTTCGCCCACGCCTGCAATCAGGCTGGCGTCGAAGTACTGCTGGTGGGCGACTCACTCGGCATGGTTTTGCAGGGTCACGACAGCACCTTGCCGGTCACCACTGCCGAAATGGCTTACCACGTCGCCGCCGTCAAACGCGGTAACAGCGATGCGTTGATTCTCGCCGACCTGCCTTTCATGGCCTATGCCACCACCGAACAAGCCATGACCAACAGCGCCCTGTTGATGCAAGCGGGTGCGCACATGGTCAAGGTCGAAGGTGCATTGTGGCTGGCAGATTCCATTCGCCTGCTCGCCGAACGCGGTATCCCGGTTTGCGCGCATATGGGCCTGACCCCGCAATCGGTGAATATCCTTGGCGGCTACAAAGTCCAGGGCCGCAACGAAAACCAGGCACGGCAGATGCGCGCCGACGCAATTTCGCTGGAACAGGCCGGCGCAGCCATGCTGTTGCTCGAATGTGTGCCAAGCGAATTGGCCGAAGAAATCACTCAGGCCGTCAAGATTCCCGTGATTGGCATTGGCGCAGGCAACCGCACCGACGGCCAGGTACTGGTCCTGCACGACATGCTCGGCCTGTCGATCACTGGTCGCGTACCGAAGTTCGTGAAAAACTTCATGGCTGGCCAGGAAAGCATTCACGCGGCCTTGAGCGCCTACGTCAGCGAAGTCAAGGCAGCGACCTTCCCAGGCATCGAACACGGATTCTCTGCATGAACACCGTAAAAACCGTACGCGAACTGCGGGCCGCCGTGGCCCGCGCCCGCAGCGAAGGCAAGCGCATCGGCTTCGTGCCGACCATGGGCAACCTCCACAGCGGTCACGTTGCGCTGATCACCAAGGCCACCCAGCGGGTGGATTTCGTGGTCGCGAGCATTTTCGTCAACCCGCTGCAGTTCGGCGCCGGCGAAGACCTCGACAAGTACCCGCGCACTCTCGCGGCGGATCAGGAAAAACTGCTCGAAGCTGGTTGCGATCTGTTGTTCGCACCCACCGTTGAAGAGATGTACCCCGAGGGCATGACCGGCCAGACCCGTGTCAGCGTCCCGCAGCTGTCCGAAGGCCTGTGCGGCGCCAGCCGTCCGGGACACTTCGAAGGCGTGGCGACGGTGGTCAGCAAACTGTTCAACATGGTCCAGCCGGACCTGGCGATTTTCGGCGAGAAAGACTTCCAGCAACTGGCGGTGATTCGCGCGCTGGTTCATGACCTGAACATGCCGATCCAAATCATCGGCGAGCCGACCGTCCGTGCGGCCGATGGGTTGGCGCTGTCGTCGCGCAATGGTTTCCTCAGCGAAGAACAACGGGCCGTGGCGCCAGTGGTTTATCGCACGCTGCGCGAGATTGCCGAGTCGATCAAGCAGGGTGAGCGGGATTTCCCGGCGCTGATCAATGCGCAGATCCAACAGCTTGAAGCTGCAGGCTTACGCACGGACTACCTGGAAATTCGCCACGCCCTGACCTTGCGCCCGGCAACGGCCGAGGATCGCGACCTGGTGATTCTGGTGGCGGCGTTCCTCGGGACGACGCGGTTGATCGACAACCTGCACCTGAATCTCGACACCCCCATCTAAACAGCACAAACCCTCTGTGAGAGCCAACCTACTGGCGATCGTGAATGTTCAGTCACCCATGTTTTTTGACTGACACACCGCCATCGCCAGCAGGCTGGCTGCCACGAAGGCGATCTTCGCCAGTCCAAATTGCCTGATTCCAGACCTCTCCCCTTCCGTTTGTCGGACCGTTCCTAACCTTGATGTTAAAAAAGTACCGGAAACGGGTCAGACAAAGTCAAGACAGATCACTGCGCGGGGTTTACTGTAGTCGCCCTGCGCCATGAATTCGTGTCGACGCAGTTGACCGGACCGCCGACCCCTGGCGCTCCGGTATTTTTAGTGTTCAAAAGGCCGTTCAAGTAAAAAGGAAACCCGCAGCGATGGCGTATTACCGCACTCCTCACGACGTGACCGCTCTGCCCGCCTGGCAAGCGTTGAATGACCACCGCCAAGCCATGCAGGATTTCAGCATGCGCGAGGCTTTCAATGCCGACCCGCAGCGTTTTACCCAGTTCACCCTCAGCAGTTGCGGCCTGTTTCTCGACTATTCGAAGAACCTGATCAACGCCGAGACCCGCAACCTGCTGGTGGGTCTGGCCAATGCGGTCGACCTCCAGGGTGCGATCAAGTCGCTGTTCGACGGCGAAATCGTCAACGCCTCCGAAGGCCGCCCAGCCCTGCACACCGCGCTGCGCCGTCCGGTTGGCGACAAGCTGTCGGTCAACGGTGTCAATGTGATGCCCGAAGTGCACAAGGTGCTGAACCAGATCACCGATCTGGTGGGCCGCATCCATGACGGTCTGTGGCGCGGTTACTCCGAGAAGCCGATCACCGACGTGGTGAACATCGGTATCGGTGGCTCGTTCCTCGGCCCAGAGCTGGTGTCCGAAGCCTTGCTGTCCTACGCGCAGAAAGGCGTGCGTTGCCACTATCTGGCGAACATCGACGGTAGCGAGTTCCACGAGCTGACCATGAAACTGCGCGCCGAGACCACGCTGTTCATCGTCTCGTCGAAATCCTTCAACACCCTTGAAACCCTGAAGAACGCCCAGGCCGCCCGCGCCTGGTACCTGGCCCAGGGTGGTTCGGAAGCCGAGTTGTATCGCCACTTCATCGCGGTTTCGAGCAACAATGCCGCCGCCGTGGCCTTCGGTATCCGCGAGGAAAACATTTTCCCGATGTGGGACTGGGTTGGCGGGCGTTACTCGCTGTGGTCTGCCATCGGTTTGCCGATTGCCCTGGCCATCGGCATGTCGAACTTCAAGGAATTGCTGTCCGGTGCCTACACCATGGACCAGCACTTCCAGAGCGCGCCGTTCGAACAGAACATGCCGGTGCTGCTGGCGTTGCTCGGCGTGTGGTACGGCAATTTCTGGGGCGCGCAGAGCCACGCAATCCTGCCTTACGACCACTACCTGCGGAACATCACCAAGCATTTGCAACAGCTGGACATGGAATCCAACGGCAAGAGCGTGCGCCAGGACGGTACGCCGGTTGCTACGGACACCGGGCCAGTGATCTGGGGCGGCGTCGGCTGCAACGGCCAGCATGCTTATCACCAGTTGCTGCACCAGGGCACCCAGCTGATTCCGGCCGACTTCATCGTGCCGATCGTCAGCTTCAATCCGGTGTCCGACCACCACCAGTGGCTGTACGCCAACTGCCTGTCGCAAAGCCAGGCGTTGATGCTGGGCAAGACACTGGCCGAGGCGCAAGCCGAGCTGCGTGAGAAAGGCATGAGTGAAGACGACGTGCAGAAACTCGCACCGCACAAGGTGATTCCGGGCAACCGTCCGAGCAACACCCTGGTGGTCGAACGCATCAGCCCGCGTCGCCTCGGCGCACTGGTGGCAATGTACGAACACAAAGTCTTCGTGCAGAGCGTGATCTGGGGCATCAACGCCTTCGACCAGTGGGGCGTGGAGCTGGGCAAGGAACTGGGCAAAGGCGTCTACAACCGCCTGGTCGGCAGCGAGGAAACCCCGGCTGACGACGCATCCACCCAAGGCCTGATCAACTACTTCCGCGGGCGTCACCGCGGTTGATCTGACACCGTTCCTGTGGGGGTACTAATCTTGTAGGAGCCGGCTTGCTGGCGAAAGCGGTGTGTCATTCAACATTTTTGTAGACTGATACGCCGCTTTCGCCAGCAAGCCGGCTCCTACGAGGGTCGCGCAGCTCCCCTCTTGTCGCACAACAAGAATAAGGAACCGTCATGTTCGATATCAGCACGTTCCCCAAGGCCGATGCCGTCCGCCGGGCTGCACAACTGAGTCAAGACGACTACCACCGCCTGTACCGCGAATCCATCGAACACCCCAGTACGTTCTGGGCCGAGCAAGCCACCCGCTTCCTCGACTGGAGCACGCCTTGGCACACCGTCCAGCGCTACGACCTGAAAACCGGTGAGGCCAATTGGTTTGCCGGCGCGAAACTCAACGTCAGCTACAACTGCATCGACCGTCACCTGGAAAAACGCGGTGATCAGATCGCGATCATCTGGGAAGGCGACGATCCGGCCGAATCCACCCAGATCACCTATAGAAAACTCCATCACCATGTCTGCCGCCTGGCCAACGTGCTTAAAAGCCGTGGCGTGAAGAAAGGCGACCGCGTGTGCATCTACATGCCGATGATTCCTGAAGCGGCCTACGCCATGCTCGCCTGCACGCGTATCGGTGCGGTGCATTCGGTGGTGTTCGGCGGTTTCTCCCCGGATTCGCTGCGCGACCGGATTCTCGATGCCGACTGTCGCACCGTGATCACCGCCGATGAAGGCGTGCGCGGTGGCAAATTCGTGCCGTTGAAACAGAATGTCGACAAAGCCCTGCAAAGCTGCCCGGACGTGAGCACCGTAGTGGTGGTCGAGCGCACACAGAATCAGGTGAATTGGGTCGAAGGCCGGGACATCTGGTATCACCAGGCATTGCGCGATGTCGGCGACGACTGTCCACCCGAGCCGATGGACGCCGAAGATCCGTTGTTCATCCTGTACACCTCCGGCAGCACCGGCAAACCCAAAGGCGTGCTGCACACCACCGGCGGTTACCTGCTGCAAGCGGCGATGACCTTCAAGTACGTGCTGGACTACCGTGATGGCGAAGTGTTCTGGTGCACCGCCGATGTCGGCTGGGTGACGGGCCACAGCTACATTGTCTACGGGCCGTTGGCCAATGGTGCGACCACGTTGATCTTCGAGGGCGTGCCGAGCTACCCGAGCACTTCGCGCTTCTGGCAGGTGATCGACAAGCACAAAGTGAACATCTTCTACACAGCACCCACCGCTTTGCGCGCACTGATGCGTGAAGGTCCGCAACCGTTGAAGGAAACCTCCCGGGCCAGCGTCAGATTGCTCGGCACGGTCGGTGAGCCCATCAACCCGGAGGCGTGGGAGTGGTACTTTCATGCAGTCGGCGAAGAGCGCTGCCCGATTGTCGATACCTGGTGGCAGACCGAGACCGGCGGCATCATGCTCAGCCCGCTGGTGAGCGCGCAACGGATCAAACCCGGCTGCGCCACACAACCGATGTTTGGTGTGCAACCGGTATTGCTCGACGAACAAGGCAAGGAAATCAAGGGCGCCGGTAGCGGCGTGCTCGCCATAAAATCAAGCTGGCCGGCGCAGATCCGCAGCGTCTATGGCGATCCGCAACGGATGGTCGACACCTACTTCAAGCCCTACCCCGGCTATTACTTCACCGGTGACGGCGCCCGTCGTGACGAAGATGGCGATTACTGGATCACCGGGCGCATCGACGATGTGATCAACGTGTCCGGGCATCGCATCGGCACCGCCGAAGTGGAAAGTGCCCTGGTGCTGCACGACAGCATCGCCGAAGCCGCCGTGGTGGGTTACCCTCACGACGTCAAGGGCCAGGGCATCTACGCCTTCGTCACCCCCATGAACGGCGTCGAACCCGGCGACGAACTGAAGAAAGAATTGCTGGCGCTGGTCAGCAAGGAAATCGGCAGTTTCGCCAAACCGGATCTGATCCAGTGGGCACCCGCGTTGCCAAAAACCCGTTCGGGCAAGATCATGCGGCGCATTCTGCGCAAGATCGCCTGCAACGAACTCGACAGTCTGGGCGACACCTCGACCCTGGCCGACCCAAGCGTGGTGCAAGGCCTGATCGATAAACGCCTGAACCAATAACGCACTGCTGTCGGTAGGAGCAAAGCTTGCTCGCGATGAACGATAACGCGGTTCAACAGCAGATGGCGTGATCGTTCATCGCGGGCAAGCCATGCGCCCACAGAAAAACAGGAAATCACCGGGACACCATGGAATTCATCCGCACCCGCATTGAAACCCAAATCATGAGCCTGACCGGTCTATCCTTGGGCAAGCTCGATCTGGAGAACCCCAAGGGCGATCCCGGGCTGTTCGGGCCTGACTCCGTGAGCTGGCAAGTTCATGGTGACTTCAGCAGCATGCTCATCGGTGGCATCAGCGCGCTGATGCTGCAAGCTTTGCATCCGCTGGCCCTCGCCGGCGTCTGGGACCATTCGAATTTCCGCGAGGACATGCTCGGCCGATTACGCCGCACCGGGCAGTTCATTTCCGGCACCACGTTCGGCTCGCGACAGGATGCCGACTGGCTGATCGAAAAAGTCCGCACCATTCACCTGCAAATAACCGGCACTGCGCCTGACGGCCGCCCCTACGCCGCCAGCGATCCCGAGCTCTTGACCTGGGTACATGTAGCCGAGGTCAGCAACTTCCTCGCCGCACATTTGCGCTATCGCAATCCACATCTGTCGCCGGAAGATCAGGACCGCTATTACGCTGAAATAGCGCTGGTGGCAGAACGCTTGGGTGCCCGGAATGTGCCGCGCTCACGACAGGAAATTTCCGCATACCTTGAGCGCATTCGCCCGCAATTGCTGTGCGATGAGCGCAGTCGGGAAGTGTTGCGGCTGTTGTTGAATGCGCCATCCCCCAGCCGCCTCGCCAGGCCTTTCGGCGGATTGATGATGCAGGCCGGCATTGACCTGTTGCCGGACTGGGCCAGTGACATGCTCGACGTGCGCCAGAGCCCGCTGCAACGCAAACTGATCCGCGCCAGCGTCAATCGCAGTGCGCCGATGTTGCGCTGGGCGGTACGCAATGGCTCGGTACAGCGGGCCAAGCGACGGATGGGCCTGCTGACTTGACCCCGGACTCTGTGGCGAGGGAGCTTGCTCCCGCAGGGCTGCGAAGCGGCCCCAAAACCCAGGGACATTTCGATTTTTTGCGAGCGCTGCGCACTCGAGCGGGAGCAAGCTCCCTCGCCACAGGCAAGCCCCTCATCCAAACTCCACAGTGTTAAACTCCCGCGCCAAATCACCTCCTGCAAGGCGCCCAGCATGTCTTCCTTGAACCAGGCGCTGCGCGCCGCCCTCGATCATCGCCAGGACCTGTTGGCCGAGCTGCACAGCCAGGGCACCGATTGCTATCGCCTGTTCCATGGCAGCCAGGAAGGCGCCGGTGGCCTGACCATCGATCGTTATGGTCCGCAGCTGATGGTGCAGAGCTTTCATCAATCGCTGGAACGCGAAGACCTGCTGAACCTGCACGAAACGATCAACAACCATCTGGGCCTTGAAACCCTGCTGGTCTACAACGACCGCTCCCGCGGCAACTCGCGCATCGACCGCGAAGACAGCGTCTACCGCGCGGAGGAAGCAGCGCTGCAAGATCTGGTCGGTCACGAGTGGGGCCTCAATTACCGCGTTCGCGGCCGTCACGCCGGGCAGGATCCGCTGCTGTTCCTCGACCTGCGCAATACCCGTGGCTGGGTCAAGGATCACAGCAAGAACAAAAGTGTACTGAACCTGTTTGCCTACACCTGCGGCGTTGGCCTCAGCGCAGCAGCCGGTGGCGCCCGCGAGGTGTGCAACCTGGACTTCGCCGAAGGCAACCTGGCGGTCGGTCGCGAAAACGGCATGCTCAACCCGCAGTTGCCGACCATGGCGTTCATCCAGTCCGATTATTTCCCGGCCATTCGCCAACTCGCCGGCCTGCCGATCAGCCAGCGTCGCGGGCAGAAGCTGCCGAGCTATCCGCGCCTGGAACAGCGCCAGTACGACCTGGTACTGCTCGACCCACCCGCCTGGGCCAAGAGCGCGTTCGGCACCGTCGACCTGCTGCGCGATTATCAGAGCCTGCTCAAACCCGCGCTGCTGACCACCGCCGACGACGGCGTGCTGATCTGCTGCAACAACCTGGCGAAAGTCAGCATGGACGA
>NZ_RCOB01000120.1:10448-34224 GCF_004307665.1 Pseudomonas sp. Sample_16 | reverse complement strand
CTGGCGACGTCTTCCAGCACCAGCGATTCGGCAGGGCCGAAGGCTTTGCACAGCACGGCTTTCATCAGGGCTATTCCTTTGGGAGTGATGGCCGATAAGTGTAGGTGTGTGAGTCGATGGGTCAACGAGCATGCCCGGCCCTGATAGGCAGCCATAAGCTTGTGCTTGCGCGGCGGGTCGTTATGCTAGGCCGCAAACCGGATAAGGAGCGAATTGTGAAAGCGTGGATCATGTTGATGCTGGCCCTGTCTCTGCCTGTGGCAGCAGTGGCCGAAGAAGCCAAAGAGGATGCGGCACCGAAGGTCAATTACATCACCCTGAGCCCGCCGTTCGTGGGTAATTACGGGCTCGATGGCACGCCGAAACTCAAGGTATACAAGGCCGATGTGGCGTTGCGAGTGACCGGCGAAGAGGCGACCAAAGCGGTCAAGGCCAACGAGCCGCTGATTCGGAATCAGCTCGTGGCGTTGTTTGCCCAGCAGACTACCGAGACGATGAACAACGTCGAGGCCAAGGAAAAGCTGCGTCAGGAAGCGCTGAAGCAAACCCAGCAGATCATGAACGACGAAACCGGAAAGCCGGTGGTTGAGGATCTGTTGTTCAACAACCTGATCATCCAGTAATGCTGGACCTGTAGGAGCAAAGCTTGCTCGCGATAGCGCACTCAAGACCGCCATCGCCGGCAAGCCGTGCTCCTACAGAAGCGCAATCACCGCCGCCCACTGCTCCGGCGTCACCGGCATCACCGACAGCCGCGATCCTTTCTGCACCAGCGGCATTTCGGCCAGTGCCGTCTGCTGCTTCAGGTAATCGAGCTTCAAGACCTTGGAAAACGTCTTGATATGTTCTACGTCAATTGCACTCCAGGCGTTTTTTTCCGTGGTTGCCTTGGGGTCGTAGTAATGACTTTCAGGCTCCAGCGCCGTCGGGTCTGGATACGCGGCTTCGACTATCTTGCCGATCCCGGCGATCCCTGGTTCCGGGCAGCTGGAGTGATAGAAGAAAAACTCGTCCCCCACCGCCATGGCCCGCAGGAAATTTCGCGCCTGATAGTTGCGGACCCCGTCCCAGCGCGCTCTGCGAAGCTTCTCCAGGCCTTTGATCGAGAGTTCGTCGGGCTCGGATTTCATCAGCCAATAGGCCATGTTTTTTGTTCCTTGCGAGGTGAGTGGGCAGGTTGTCGGCAATTTTATGACAAACCGACAGTCGGTTGACGCCAGCATTTGCGCAGCGGTTCACGTTGCCGCAAAATGCCGGCCTTTAGAGCTTGACGCTGCTGCACGGCCTACAAAACGGAAACCGCTGCTGTCATCGTGTTGATATGCCTTTGGGGGGCAATCGATGAAACGCAAACCGGATTTACTATGGATTTTGGTCATTTTGTTCGGCCTCGGCGTTGTGACCACTGGCTATGCCCAAAGCCTGTGGGCCAACAAGACCGACGCGCCGGTCGAAGTGGCCCAGTTGCAGCAACAGTCGACTGCGTTCAAACGCTGATCCTGTCTTTTCGACGCCGCTGACGCCAGTGGCGTCTAGCCCGCGTAATACCAGGCCTTGTCCGTTACCGTTCCTTGCAGCGGCACATCCCAGCTCGCTTGAGCCAGGCGCTCGACCTTCTGACATTCATGGGCCAGCCCCAGCAGTGTCGGCTTGCGCCAGTCATTGCGACGCGCCAGGTAGGCCAGGCTTCGATCGTAGAAACCGCCGCCCATGCCCAGGCGTCCGCCGACATCGTCAAAACCCACTAATGGCAGCAGCACCAGATCCAGCGCCCAGACTTTGCGTTGCCGGGCAAGGTTGTGCCGGGGTTCGAGTATCCGAAAGCGGTTGGGCTTGAGCTTTTCACCGGGGCGGATGCGCTGGAAAACCATTTTGGTTCGCGGCCAGGCGCTGAGTACCGGCAGATAGGTGGCCTTGCCTCGACGTTGAGCCGCACGCAGCAGCAGTCGCGGGTCAATTTCACCGTCGGTGGGCAGGTAAAGAGAGATGTGTTTTGCGCGGCGAAACAGCGGTTGCTGAGCCAATTGCCTGTACAGCCCGCGAGCTGCCGCGCGCTGTTGACTGGGCGTCAATGCGCGGCGGGCCTTGCGCAGCAAGCGTCGAAGTTGCGGGCGTGGAAGCAAAGCAGGTTCGGTCATGGAATCGGCTTCAGCAGTATGGGTACGCAAATGGTACCCATAAAAACGCCGATGCCGGTATTCAAACCGGCATCGGACTGGAATCAGGCTCCCCGGATGTACCGCTGTCGACTTAGCCCTTGAACCCGAAAGTTCAAGGTGGAAGATGCAGTAGGCTTTAAGGCTTTCCGTCTAGCGGACATGCACACCAGCCCAACGTGCAACCTCCAGGGTATAGCAAATCGGCTCAGGGACATCGCCAACTGGCAAGCACCCCAGGGAGTGATCGGAGTATACCGCAAGCGGTGGCGCGAATCAGCCTTTGGTGACGTCCGGATCGGTCGCGAGCACCAGATCGACGCGATCGAGCAGGTCACGTACCTGTTCACGGGTCGAGCCGCTGGCCTGGATATCCGGGCGCTCTTCCTTGTGCAGCAGGTCGTGGGTGATGTTCAGCGCAGCCATCACGGCAATACGGTCGGCACCGATAACTTTGCCGCTGCTGCGAATCTCGCGCATCTTGCCGTCCAGATAGCGGGCGGCGCTCACCAGGTTGCTGCGCTCTTCCTGGGGGCAGATGATCGAATACTCTTTGTCGAGGATCTGCACGGTGACGCTATTGCTTGAACTCATGAGTCTTGCTCCAGGGCCTTGAGGCGCGAAATCATCGATTCGACCTTACGCCGGGCGATTTCGTTTTTTTCAATGAGGTGAGCGCGTTCCTCGCGCCAGGTCTTTTCCTGAGCTAGTAAGAGTCCGTTTTGGCTCTTAAGTTGCTCGACTCGGGTAATCAGCAGTTCGAGTCTGGCCATCAGCGCTTGCAGGTCGGTGTCTTCCATTGTCTTCACTGTCTGATGGGTTTGGACTGTAGGAGCGAGCCTGCTCGCGATGAACCGGAGAACGCCGCGGGGTGTCAGGTACCCAGCGTAATCGTTGGCGGCCATCGCGACGGTGCGACGATTCGACAGGCTCGCTCCTACAGGGGAGTCGATGTAGGATACAAGGCCTTCATTCTAGACATAGCGCCGTCTGGCGCCTAGCTGCCCATGACCATTCAGAATTCCCCGTACCAAGCCTTCGCCACCCTGCTGACTTCCAGTGGTCACAATGTCTCGCCTGCCGAACTGCACGGCCTGTTGCTCGGCCGCAGCTGCGCGGGTGCCGGTTTCGATGCCGAAGGCTGGCTGATCGACGCCGCCGAACTGCTCGAAAACGAGCCGCAGGACAACGTACGCAACGCCTTGATCGGCCTGCAAGAGATGGTCAAGGGCGAGCTCACCGGCGATGACGTGACCGTCGTCCTGTTGCTGCCGACCGACGATGCTCCGCTTACCGACCGCGCCGCTGCGTTGGGCCAGTGGTGCCAGGGCTTCCTCAGCGGGTTCGGCCTGAACTGCCGTGACAGCAGCGCCCTGAGCACCGAGGCCACCGAGGTGTTGCAGGATCTGGCAGCGATTTCCCAGGTGCAGGATGCCCTGGAAGAGTCCGAAGACGGCGAAACCGACTACATGGAAGTCATGGAATACCTGCGCGTCGCGCCGCTGCTGCTGTTCTCGGAAACCAAGAAAGACGCGGCGGCTGCCGCCAAACCGTCGCTGCACTGATCAAACCCAGGGAACGCCATCTGCCCATGATCCATATCCCGAAATCGGAATACAGCCGTCGCCGCAAGGCCTTGATGGCGCAGATGGAACCCAACAGCATCGCCATCCTGCCCGCCGCCGCGGTCGCCATCCGCAACCGCGACGTCGAGCACGTCTACCGTCAGGACAGCGACTTCCAGTACCTCAGCGGTTTTCCCGAGCCGCAGGCGGTACTGGTGTTGATGCCAGGCCGCGTGCATGGCGAGTACATTCTGTTCTGCCGCGAACGCAACGCCGAACGTGAGTTGTGGGATGGCCTGCGTGCCGGCCAGGAGGGTGCGATTCGCGACTTCGGCGCCGACGACGCCTTTCCGATTACCGATATCGACGACATTTTGCCCGGCCTGATCGAAGGTCGTGACCGGGTGTATTCGGCCATGGGCAGCAACCCGGAATTCGACCGGCACTTGATGGAATGGATCAACGTGATCCGCTCCAAGGCCAATCTCGGCGCCCAGCCACCGAACGAATTCGTTGCCCTGGATCATCTGCTGCATGACATGCGCCTGTATAAGTCGGCGGCAGAAGTGAAGGTGATGCGCGAGGCCGCACGGATTTCCGCCCAGGCGCATGTCCGTGCCATGCAGACCAGCCGTGCCGGCTTATACGAGTTCAGCCTTGAAGCCGAACTCGATTACGAATTCCGCAAGGGTGGGGCGAAGATGCCGGCCTACGGTTCGATCGTTGCCTCTGGGCGCAACAGCTGCATCCTGCATTACCAGCAGAATGACGCCGTGCTCAAGGACGGCGATCTGGTGCTGATCGACGCCGGCTGCGAAATCGACTGCTACGCCAGCGACATCACCCGCACCTGGCCGGTCAACGGCAAGTATTCCGCAGAGCAGAAGGCGATCTACGAACTGGTGTTGGCCGCGCAGGAAGCCGCGTTTGCCGAGATCGCACCGAATAAACACTGGAATCAGGCCCACGAGGCCACTGTGCGGGTGATTACCACCGGCCTGATCGAATTGGGTTTGTTGCAGGGTAATGTCGAAGAGTTGATCGCCAGTGAAGCCTACAAGGCGTTTTACATGCACCGCGCCGGTCACTGGCTGGGAATGGATGTGCATGACGTCGGCGAATACAAGGTCGGTGGCGAATGGCGTGTGCTGGAAGTCGGCATGGCGTTGACGGTAGAGCCGGGGATTTACATCGCTCCGGACAATCAGAGCGTGGCGAAAAAATGGCGCGGCATTGGCGTGCGCATCGAGGACGACGTAGTGGTCACCAAAAACGGCTGTGAAATCCTCACCAAGGGCGTACCGAAAACAGTGGCTGAAATCGAGGCTTTGATGGCGCAAGCGCGGACACAAGCGGCATGAGTCGAGTCAATCTGGCAATCATCGGTGGTGGCCTGGTCGGTGCCAGCCTGGCGTTGGCGTTACAGGCCGGGGCCAAGGCTCGGGGCTGGAAAATCGTCCTGATCGAGCCCTTCGCGCCCGGCGATTCGTATCAGCCAAGTTATGACGCGCGCTCCACGGCCTTGTCCTTTGGTGCACGGCAGATTTATCAGCGCCTCGGCGTTTGGCAGGAGATCTCCCGCCGCGCCGAACCGATCAAACAGATTCACGTCTCCGACCGTGGGCGTTTTTCCACGGCGCGGCTGTCGGCCATGGAGGAAGGTGTGCCGGCGTTGGGTTACGTGGTGGAAAACGCCTGGCTCGGCCAGTGCCTGTGGCAAGGCCTGGACAAAGACGTCATCAGTTGGCGGTGCCCGGCCGAAGTCACCCGCATGGAGCCGCTCACCGATGGCTATCGCCTGATCCTCAATGACGAAACCACACTGGAATGCGACCTCGCCGTGTTGGCCGATGGCGGCCGCTCAGGGCTGCGCGAGCAATTGGGCATCGGCATTCGAAAGCGCCCGTACAACCAGAGCGCGCTGATCGCCAACATCACCCCGAGTGAAGCCCACAACGGCATGGCGTTCGAGCGTTTTACCGACGATGGCCCGATGGCGTTGCTGCCGCTGCCGGACAACCGCTGCGCATTGGTCTGGACCCGTTTGGGGATGGACGCGCAACGCTTGGCTGCATTGGATGAACGCAGTTTTCTCAGCGAGTTGCAGGGCGTGTTCGGTTATCGCTTGGGCACGTTGAAGCAGGTTGGCGCTCGGCATTTGTACCCATTGTCGCTGGTCGAGGCCGAGGAACAGGTACGCTCGCACCTGGCGGTGCTCGGCAATGCCGCCCATAGCCTGCACCCGATTGCCGGACAGGGTTTCAACCTGTCGCTGCGTGATGCCCAGGCACTGGCCGATGCATTGCTCGCCAGCGAGCAGCCATTGGGCCACTTCGCGACCTTGCAGGCTTATCGCGAACGACAGCGCCTGGATCAGAACCTCACCGTCGGTTTCTCCGATCAGGTCACGCGCCTGTTCGGCAGCACCCAGCCACTGGTTTCGTTGGGGCGCAATCTCGGATTGCTCGGTCTGGATCTGCTGCCGCCGGCCAAACGCTGGTTCGCCCGACAGGCCATGGGCCTGGGTACTCGCCCTGATGCTTAAGTGGCTGACTCGCACGTTCGGCAAGGCGCGACTGATGCGCCGATTCATGAGCTTCTATCCGCCGTACCTCGGCGCCGGCGTGCGCGTGCGGCATATCAGCGATGACTTTCGCGACATCCAGGTCTCCATGGGCTTGAGCTGGTACAACCGCAATTACGTCGGCACCCAGTTTGGTGGCAGCCTGTATTCGATGGTCGACCCGTTCTTCATGCTGATGCTGATGGAGAACCTGGGGCGCAACTACATCGTCTGGGACAAGGCGGCGGACATCGATTTCATCGCGCCGGGCAAAGGCCCGGTGTTCGCCCGTTTCAACATCGACGACACGTTGCTCGACGAGATCCGGCGACAGACGGCGGGTGGCGAAAAATACCTGCCGCAATTGCAGGTCGATATTCATGACGGCGCCGGCCACCTGGTGGCGCGTGTCGGAAAAACCCTTTACGTGCGGCTCAAGCCGCAAGCGAGACAGGCTTAAAGCATGGAAATGCGCGCAGATCTGCTGATTGTCGGAGCCGGAATGGTCGGCAGTGCCCTGGCGCTGGCGTTGCAGGACAGCGGGCTGGAAGTCCTGCTGCTCGACGGCAGTCCGATGAGCGTCAAACCGTTTGACGCCCAAGCCCCGTTCGAACCACGGGTGAGTGCGCTGTCCATCGCCAGCCAGCGGATTCTCGAGCGCCTGGGTGTGTGGGACGGCATCGTCAGCAGGCGCAGCAGTCCCTATAGCGACATGCACGTCTGGGATGGCAGCGGTACCGGGCAGATCCACTTCTCGGCAGCCAGCGTGCATGCCGAGGTGCTGGGACACATCGTTGAGAACCGCGTGGTGCAGGACGCCTTGCTCGATCGCTTGCACGATTGTGATTTAGGCATGCTGGCCAACGCGCGTCTCGAACAAATGCGTCGCTCCGGCGACGATTGGCTGCTGACCCTGGCCGACGGCCGCACGTTGCGTGCACCGCTGGTGATCGCCGCGGATGGCGCCAATTCGGCAGTGCGGCGCCTGACGGGCGTGGCGACGCGGGAGTGGGATTATTTGCATCACGCCATCGTCACCAGCGTGCGCAGCTCAAAAAACCATCAATCGACAGCCTGGCAGCGCTTTACCGACAACGGCCCGTTGGCGTTTTTGCCGTTGGAGCGTGATGGCCAGCACGACTGGTGTTCGATCGTCTGGTCGACTACGCCGAGTGAAGCCGAACGCCTGATGGCGCTGGATGACGAGGTGTTCTGCCGCGAGCTGGAGCGAGCCTTCGAAGGTCGGCTAGGGACCGTGCTCAATGCCGACCCGCGTCTGTGCGTGCCACTGCGTCAGCGGCATGCCAAGCGTTATGTAGCTGAAGGCCTGGCGCTGATTGGCGATGCGGCCCACACCATTCACCCGTTGGCCGGGCAGGGCGTGAATCTTGGCTTCCTCGACGCCGCCGTACTGGCCGAAGTGTTGTTGCAAGCGGCGAGCCGTGGCGAGCGTCTGGCGGATGTGAAGGTACTCAGCCGCTACGAACGTCGCCGCATGCCGCATAACCTGGCGCTGATGGCGGCGATGGAAGGCTTCGAGCGACTGTTCCAGGCCGATCCGTTGCCGGTGCGCTGGTTGCGTAATACCGGGCTGAAGCTGGTTGACCAGATGCCGGAGGCCAAGGCGCTGTTTGTGCGCGAAGCGCTGGGTTTGATCGGGGATCTGCCGGCGCTGGCCAAGGCCTGAGATATTGATGGCCTGTGGCCTGTTCGCGGGCAAGCAAATCGACACGCACTGGTAGGAGCGAGGCTTGCCCGCGAAGGCGTCGGCACATTTTCCAACAACGTCGCCTATGCAACATCTGGTAACGCCTCCGCGAACTGTTCGATTGAGAAGCTAAATGTGAGTCCTTATCATTTGGTCTCACTTTTTCAATCGAGAGACCGCTCCCATGTTGGCACCGAAGCGTCTACTGACCGCACTGGCCCTGGCTCTGATTGGCAGCACTGCCGCCCAGGCCGCCGACGAGGTGGTTGTCTACTCCTCGCGTATCGACGAGCTCATCAAGCCAGTCTTCGATGCCTACACTGCAAAAACCGGTGTGAAGGTGAAGTTCATCACCGACAAGGAAGCGCCGCTGATGCAGCGGATCAAGGCCGAGGGCGAGAACGCCACAGCCGACCTGCTGCTGACCGTTGATGCCGGCAACCTCTGGCAGGCCGAGCAGATGGGCATTCTCCAGCCGTTCATCTCGAAAACCATCGACGCCAATATCCCGCTGCAATATCGCGCAGCTTCCCATGCCTGGACCGGCCTGAGCTTGCGCGCGCGGACCATCGCCTACTCCACCGAGCGGGTGAAGCCGGGCGAGTTGACCACCTACGAAGCGCTGGCCGACAAGAACTGGGAAGGTCGCCTGTGCCTGCGCACGGCAAAGAAGGTCTATAACCAGTCCCTGACTGCCACCATGATCGAAGTGCACGGCGCCGAGAAAACCGAGAAGATCCTCAAGGGCTGGGTCAACAACCTGTCCACTGACGTATTCTCCGATGACGTCGCCGTACTCGAAGCCATCAACGCCGGCCAATGCGATGTGGGCATCGTCAACACCTACTACTACGGTCGCCTGCACAAGCAAAAACCTGATCTGCCGGTGAAGCTGTTCTGGCCGAACCAGGCGGATCGTGGCGTGCACGTCAACCTGTCGGGTATCGGCCTGACCAAACACGCGCCGCACCCGGAAGCCGCCAAGGCCCTGGTGGAGTGGATGACCACGCCTGAAGCGCAGAAAATCTTTGCCGATGTGAACCAGGAGTTCCCGGCCAACCCGACGGTTCAGCCATCCGCAGAAGTGGCGGCGTGGGGCAAGTTCATTGCCGATACCTTGCCGGTGGAAGTCGCGGGCAAGCGTCAGGCTGAGGCGATCCGGATGATGGATCGGGCTGGTTGGAATTGACGTTATCTTTATACTGCGCGCCTTTACGGCACTGATCGTTCCCACGCTCTGCGTGGGAATGCATCCACCGACGCTTCGCGTCGAAGCGTGACGCAGAGCGTCACAAGATGTGTGCCCACGCAAAGCGTGGGCACAATCATTTAAACGAGAGTTTTCCTTGGCCCACCCCGCCCAACGCCGCTGGTATCCCCTGGTCTTCGCCATCGCTGCGCTGGTCCTGTTGCCCTTGAGCGTGTTGCTGTTGTCCTGGCAAACCATCGATCAGCAGATCTGGTCCCATCTCTGGGAAACCCAGATGCCGCGGTTGTTGGGCAACACCCTGACCCTGGTGCTTGGCGTTGGTGTCGGCGTGACGGTGCTCGGTGTGAGCCTGGCCTGGCTCACCAGCCTTTGCGAGTTCCCCGGCAGGCGCTGGCTGGACTGGGCCTTGATGCTGCCCTTTGCGATTCCCGCCTACGTGCTGGCGTTCGTCTTTGTCGGCCTGCTGGATTTCGCCGGCCCGGTGCAAACCCTGTTGCGTGAGTGGTTCGGCACCGGGCTGCGCCTGCCGCGCGTGCGTTCCACGGGTGGGGTGATTGTGGTTTTGGTGCTGGTGTTCTACCCCTATGTTTACCTGCTGGCGCGCACGGCATTCCTGGCTCAGGGCAAAGGCTTGATGGAGGCTGCTCGGGTGCTGGGGCAATCGCCCTGGCAGGCGTTCTGGCGGGTGGCCATGCCCATGGCGCGTCCTGCCATTGGCGCGGGTGTGGCATTGGCGCTGATGGAAACCCTGGCGGATTTCGGTGCCGTGTCGGTGTTCAATTTCGACACCTTCACCACCGCCATTTACAAGACCTGGTATGGCTTTTTCAGCCTGTCCAGCGCCGCGCAACTGGCCAGCCTGCTCCTGCTGGTGGTGATGGTGGTGTTGTACGGCGAGCGGCGTGCCCGTGGTGCCAATCGGGCGAGCAATGAACGGCCACGGGTCAAGGCGCTGTATCACCTGCATGGAATCAAAGCGCTGCTGGCCACCGGCTGGTGCGGTCTGGTATTCGCCTGCGCCTTCGTCATCCCTGTGCTGCAACTGTTGGTGTGGTTCTGGCAGCGCGGGCGCTTCGATCTCGATGAGCGTTATACCGGTCTGATCGTCCACACGCTGTACCTGGGCGCGATGGCGGCGTTGGTCACTGTCAGTGTCGCGCTGGTCCTGGCGTTTGCCCGACGCTTGGCGCCGACGCAGGGCATCCGCGCAGGTGTCAGTCTGGCCAATCTGGGTTATGCATTGCCCGGTTCGGTGCTGGCGGTGTCGATCATGCTGGCGTTCAGTTATCTGGACCGCGAGCTGGTGATTCCACTCTCCGGCTGGTTCGGCGGAGCCGGCAAGCCACTGCTGCTGGGCAGTCTGGCAGCGCTGTTGCTGGCCTATCTGGTGCGTTTCATTGCTGTGGCTTATGGGCCGCTGGAAAGCAGTCTGGCGCGTATACGGCCATCTTTGCCCGAAGCGGCACGTAGCCTGGGTGTCAGCGGTCCGCGACTGTTTTTCAAAGTGTATCTGCCGTTGTTGCTGCCCGGTTCGTTGAGTGCGGCGCTGCTGGTGTTTGTCGACGTGCTCAAGGAAATGCCCGCGACCCTCCTGATGCGCCCGTTTGGCTGGGATACGCTGGCAGTGCGAATCTTCGAAATGACCAGTGAGGGTGAGTGGGCGAGGGCGTCGTTACCGGCCTTGACCCTGGTTTTGGTCGGGCTGCTACCGGTTATCGGATTGATACGACGTTCGGCGCATCGAAACAGCTAGGTGCCAGTCCTACACCTTGCGGCTACAATGCGCGGCATTCGGTGCGGTCCGTCTGACAGACAAGGTAGTAAAAATCGGCTGGAAGCCTTTGATTTCAAGGTTTTCAGACGGTTTATCACTCGCCCGCACCTTCGCCACGCCCGGAAGGAGAAACCCATGGGACAGCGTACGCCTCTGTATGACCTTCACCTCGCCCTTGGCGCGAAGATGGTCGATTTTGGCGGTTGGGATATGCCTCTGCATTATGGATCGCAGGTCGAGGAACACCATGAGGTGCGCCGCGATTGCGGTGTCTTCGATGTATCCCACATGACCGTGATCGATGTCAGCGGCCCCCAGGCCAAGGCCTGGCTGCAGCACCTGCTGGCCAACGACGTCGAACGCCTGCACAGCTCCGGCCGTGCGTTGTACAGCGCCATGCTCAATGAACGTGGCGGCATCGTTGACGACATGATCGTGTACCGCCTCGATGAGGGTTATCGCCTGGTGGTCAACGCCTCGACGCGCGATCAGGACATGGCGTGGATGCAGGCGCATCTCGACGGCTTCGATGTACAGCTCAACGAACGGGCCGAACTGGCGATGCTGGCCATTCAGGGGCCGCATGCCCGGCACAAGATTGCCGAACTGGTGAACCAGTCCCGCGGCAATCTGATTCAGCTGCTCAAGCCTTTTGAAGGTCAGCCCGACGGTGACTGGTTCATTGCGCGTACCGGCTACACCGGTGAAGACGGTCTGGAAATTATCTTGCCGGCCGATCAGGCGCCGGGATTCTTCAACGATCTGGTCGGGGCGGGTATTTCCCCGATCGGGCTGGGCGCACGTGACACCTTGCGGGTCGAGGCCGGGATGAACCTCTACGGCCAGGACATCAATCAAGACGTTTCACCGCTGGCCTCCAACATGGCCTGGAGCATTGCCTGGGAACCGACCTCGCGCCAGTTCGTCGGCCGCAAGGCACTGGAGGCGGAACAGGCCGGAGGAATTCAGCACAAACTGGTGGGGCTGGTCCTTGAGGAACGCGGCGTTTTGCGCGCGCATCAAGTGGTCCGCATCGCTGATGTTGGCGAAGGGGAGATCACCAGTGGTAGTTTCTCTCCTACGCTTAGCAAGTCGATTGCACTGGCGCGCGTGCCGATGGCAACTGCCGACCGCGCAGAAGTGGAAATCCGTGGCAAGTGGTACCCGGTTCGAGTGGTCAAACCGACCTTCGTACGCCATGGCAAAACCTTGATCTAATCTTTTCCGGCGGGCTTGGACCGCCGACAATTTTCCTGAGGAACTGAACATGAGCGATATTCCTGCCGACCTGCGTTTTGCCGAAAGTCACGAATGGGCACGTCTGGAAGCCGATGGCACCGTCACCGTGGGCATCAGCGATCACGCGCAGGAAGCGCTGGGTGATGTGGTGTTTGTCGAATTGACCGAAGTCGGCAACGTGTTTGCCGCGCAAGATCAGGCCGGTGTCGTTGAATCGGTGAAAGCCGCTTCCGACATCTATTCGCCGATTGCCGGTGAAGTGATTGCCGTGAACGAAGAGCTGAGCGCCAACCCGGAACTGCTCAACTCCGATCCGTACGGCGCCTGGATCTTCAAGCTCAAGCCAAGCAACAGCGCTGACCTGGACAACCTGCTCGACGCCGCCGGTTACAAGGCTGCCATCGGCGAGTAAGCCTTCAAGCGTCACCCCAAAGCCCCGACCTGTCGGGGCTTTTTCATGCCTGACAACTTTCGCGATACCTGCTTTTTTGTGGGAGCGAGCTTGCTCGCGATGAGGGCCTCACATTCAACATTTATATTGGTTGATCTACCGCTATCGCGAGCAAGCTTTGCTCCCACAGGGTTTTCCAAAGAATCGTGTCCGACATCGGCTGCTATGCTGGTTTGACCGTGTTGCATCGACGCTGAGCGCCAGCCAAGAGAGAGCCCGTCATGTCCCAGTTGCCGTCCCTGAGCCAGTTACGCGACCCCAATGCCTTTCTTCGCCGCCACCTCGGGCCGGATGCCGCCGAGCAGCAGGCGATGCTCGACAGCCTCGGTCTTGGCAGCCGGGTCGAGCTGATCGAACAGACTGTGCCGCCGGGAATTCGCCTGAATCGGGCGCTTGATCTGCCACCGGCACTGGACGAAGAAGCGGCGCTGGCGAAGCTGCGGGGATATGCCGAGCAGAATCAGGTCTGGACCAGCCTGATCGGCATGGGCTATCACGGCACGCTCACGCCGACGGTCATCTTGCGCAACGTGCTGGAAAATCCCGGCTGGTACACCGCTTACACGCCTTATCAACCGGAGATCGCTCAGGGCCGGCTCGAAGCGCTGTTGAACTTCCAGCAACTGACCATCGATCTCACGGGGCTGGAATTGGCCAACGCCTCTCTGCTGGACGAAGCGACCGCCGCGGCGGAAGCCATGGCCCTGGCCAAACGCGTTGCCAAATCGAAAAGCAATCTGTTCTTCGTCGATGAAAACTGCCATCCGCAGACTATTTCCGTGGTGCAGACCCGCGCCGAAGGCTTCGGTTTCGATCTGATCATCGATGCTGTGGATAACTTGAAGCAGCACCAGGTGTTCGGCGCGCTGCTGCAATATCCCGACACCCACGGCGAGATCCGCGACCTGCGTCCCTTGATCGATCACCTGCATGCCCAACAGGCGCTGGCCTGTGTCGCCACGGATCTGCTGAGCCTGCTGTTGCTGACCCCGCCGGGAGAATTAGGTGCCGACGTAGTGTTCGGTTCGTCCCAGCGTTTCGGCGTGCCCATGGGCTACGGTGGGCCGCATGCGGCGTTCTTTGCCAGCCGCGACGAATACAAGCGAGCGATTCCTGGGCGGATCATCGGCGTGTCGAAAGATGCACGGGGTAACGTGGCCCTGCGCATGGCCCTGCAAACCCGCGAGCAACACATTCGTCGCGAGAAAGCCAACTCCAACATTTGCACGGCCCAGGTGTTGCTGGCCAATATTGCCAGTTTCTACGCGGTCTACCACGGGCCGGAAGGGCTCAAGCGCATTGCCCAGCGTGTGCATCGACTGACCTGTATTCTTGCCGAGGGCCTTGAGCGCAAAGGCATCAAGCGCCTGAACCAGCAGTTCTTCGACACGCTGACGCTGGACGTCGGTGGCACCCAAACGGCAATTATCGAAAGCGCCGTGGCCGCACAGATCAACCTGCGCATCCTGGGGCGTGGGCGGTTGGGTTTAAGCCTCGACGAAAGTTGTGACGAAACCACGGTGGCAAAACTGTTCGATGTGTTCCTGGGAGCCGATCATGGGCTCGACGTCGACGAACTGGACACACAAACGCTGGCTTGCGGCATACCGGCCGGCCTTTTACGCACTACGCCTTATCTGCAACATCCGGTGTTTAGCGCCCATCACAGCGAAACCGAAATGTTGCGTTACCTCAAGCAGCTGGAAAACAAGGATCTGGCGCTCAATCAGTCGATGATTCCACTGGGCTCGTGCACCATGAAGCTCAACGCCACCAGCGAGATGATCCCGATCACCTGGCCGCAGTTTGCCAATCTGCATCCGTTCGCACCTAAAGAGCAGGCCGTCGGTTATTCGTTGATGATCGAGGAGCTGGAGCGCTGGCTCTGCGCGATCACCGGTTTCGATGCGATCTGCATGCAACCCAACTCGGGCGCCCAGGGCGAGTACGCGGGATTGCTGGCGATTCGCAAATACCACGAGAGCCGCCAGCAGGGTGGACGCGATATCTGCCTGATTCCATCATCGGCCCATGGCACCAACCCGGCGTCGGCGCAGATGGCCGGGATGCGCGTGGTGATCGTTGAATGCGATGAGGCCGGCAACGTCGATCTGGAGGACTTGAAGGAAAAAGCGGCAGACGCCGCAGACAAACTCTCTTGCCTGATGGCGACGTATCCTTCGACCCATGGCGTGTACGAGGAAGGCATCAGCGAGATCTGCGCGGTGATTCACCAGCACGGCGGCCAGGTGTACATGGACGGCGCCAATCTCAATGCCCAGGTCGGCCTGGCGCGGCCGGCAGACATTGGCGCCGACGTGTCCCACATGAACCTGCACAAGACCTTCTGCATTCCCCACGGCGGCGGCGGGCCGGGCATGGGGCCGATAGGCGTGCGCGCGCATCTGGCGCCGTTCGTGGCCAACCATCCGGTGGTGCCCATCGACGGACCGCTGGCACAGAACGGCGCGGTCAGCGCAGCGCCGTGGGGCAGCGCGAGTATCCTGCCGATCAGCTGGATGTACATCGCCATGATGGGGCCGCAACTGGCCGACGCCAGCGAAGTGGCGATCCTGGCGGCGAATTACCTGGCGCGGCATTTGTCCGGCGCGTTCCCGGTGCTCTACACCGGGCGCAACGAGCGGGTGGCTCACGAATGCATTCTCGACCTGCGACCTTTGAAGGCGCTCACAGGCATCAGTGAGGAAGACGTTGCCAAACGCCTCATGGACTATGGCTTCCACGCACCCACCATGTCGTTCCCGGTGCCGGGGACGTTGATGGTCGAGCCTACGGAAAGCGAATCGAAAGCCGAGCTGGACCGCTTCATCGGGGCCATGCTGAGTATTCGCGCAGAGATTACCGAAGTGCAGAATGGCAACTGGCCGGCCGAAGATAATCCCTTGAAGCGCGCACCGCATACGCTGGCCGATGTCACCGGGATCTGGGAACGGCCCTACAGCATCGAGCAAGCAGTTACGCCGGACGCGCACACCAAGGCCCACAAGTACTGGCCGGTGGTGAACCGGGTGGACAATGTCTACGGGGACCGGAATCTGTTTTGCGCGTGTGTGCCGGTGGATGATTACCGCTGACAGTACTCGTTCCTGTAGGAGTAAGGCTTGCCCGCGATAGCGACCTTGAGATCGTCATCGCGGGCAAGCCTTGCTCCTACAGTTTGTGCAAAAAAATGCCGCTCATTTGAGCGGCATTTTTCGTTCAGCAACCGGGCTTATTCGGCAGCCACGGCATTCTTCGCCAGAATCGCATTCGCCAGTTCCATATCCGTAGCCTGCAGGCCCGGATTGTCGGCGCGGACTTTCTGCATGGCCGCTTCCAGGTACGGGCCGCGGATGCCGCCGTCGCTGGCAACGAAGCTGCCGGCATCGTCCTGGGCGGCGACGATCAGTTTGTGATCCTTGAAGGTCAGGTAGGTCGAAGCGGTGGTCGCACCGGACGAAATGACATTACGCCAAAAGCTATCAGCCATCGCCGAACCGACTGGCAGGGACAACAGGGCGATGGTGGCGACAGCAAATTTGAAACGCATAGGGGTGACTCCACTGGGTTTTTAACTACGGGGTTGGATCGTCATCGCCCCATCCAGTTCCATCACCGCACGCCTACTTCTGCTCGCTCTGCGGCGTCACGCGCAAGACTTCTTCGACGGTGGTCAAACCCGCCGCCACTTTCTGCGCCCCCGACAATCGCAAGCTGCGCATGCCCTCCTTGAACGCCTGTCGCCGCACCGCCAGCAAGTCGGTGTCCGGGTTGATCAGGGATTTGATGCCGTCGCTGAGCTGCATGATTTCGTAGACGCCCGCTCGCCCGTGATAACCAGTGTCGCGGCATTCCAGGCAACCGATGGCGCGTTGAGCGTTACCGGGCAACGGCGCCTGCCAGGGCCGGGTCAGGGTTTGCCAGTCCTCTTCGTTCAAGGCTTGTGGTGCCTTGCAGTGCGGGCACAAGGTCCGCACCAACCGCTGGGCCATGACGCCGAGGACCGTGGCTTTGATCAGGTAGTGCGGCACGCCGAGTTCCAGCAAACGGCT
This sequence comes from Pseudomonas sp. Sample_16, assembly GCF_004307665.1. NCBI lineage: Bacteria > Pseudomonadati > Pseudomonadota > Gammaproteobacteria > Pseudomonadales > Pseudomonadaceae > Pseudomonas > Pseudomonas sp. Sample_16. The sequence continues at coordinate 17,506 of NZ_RCOB01000120.1, read as the reverse complement.
AATGGCGCTGGGTGCATCGTTGGTGTGCAGCGTCGACAGCACCAAGTGGCCGGTGAGGGCAGCTTGAATGGCCATTTCGGCAGTTTCCAGGTCGCGGATCTCGCCGATCATGATGATGTCCGGGTCTTGCCGCATCAGCGCGCGCACGCCGGCGGCGAACGTCAGGTCGATGTTGTGCTGGACCTGCATCTGGTTGAACGCCGGTTCGACCATTTCAATCGGGTCTTCGATGGTGCAGAGGTTGACCTCCGGCGTCGCCAGTTTTTTCAGCGTGGTGTAGAGCGTGGTGGTCTTGCCCGAACCGGTCGGCCCGGTGACCAGAATGATGCCGTTGGGTTGGCGGGTCATGTCTTGCCAGCGGCGCAGGTCGTCTGCGGAAAAACCCAGCTGGTCGAAATCCTTCAGCAGCACTTCGGGGTCAAAGATCCGCATCACCATTTTTTCGCCGAAGGCTGTCGGCAGGGTCGAAAGCCGCAGTTCGACTTCCCCGCCGTCCGGGGTCTTGGTCTTCACCCGGCCATCCTGGGGTTTGCGCTTTTCCGCAACGTTCATCCGCCCCAGGCTTTTCAGGCGACTGACGATGGCCATGGTCACTTGCGGAGGAAATTGGTAGACGTTGTGCAACACGCCATCGATGCGAAAACGCACCGTGCCCTGCTCGCGCCGGGGTTCGATATGGATATCGCTGGCGCGCTGCTGGAAGGCGTACTGGAACAACCAGTCGACGATGTTGACGATGTGCGCGTCGTTGGCGTCCGGCTCCTGGTCGCTGGCGCCAAGGTTGAGCAATTGTTCGAAGTTGCCCAGGGTATTGACCTGCTGATCGGCGTTGTTGGCCCCGGTGACCGACTTGGCCAGGCGAAAGAACTCAACGCTGAAACGCTGGATATCCACGGGGTTGGCCACCACGCGTTTGATCGGCAGCTTCAGTACATGGGTCAGGTCGGCCTCCCAGCCGTTGACGTACGGCTGCGCGCTGGCGACCGTCACGGCGTCGCGGTCGATGGCCACCGCCAGGATCTTGTGACGCTGGGCGAAGGCGTAGGACATCAACGGCGTAACGGCGGCGACGTTGATTTTCAGAGGGTCGATTCGCAGGTAAGGCTGGCCGGCCTGCTGGGACAGCCACAGGGTCAGGTTTTCCAGATCAAGATGCTTGCCCGGACGGCTGAGGTCGTCCAGTTGTTGGCTGGCGATGAATTCCAGCGGGTGCATCTGGCCCTGTGCGGCATGGCGGCGACGGGCATTGAGTGCCTGCTCGGCAGAATCCTGGCTGATAAAACCTTGGGCGACCAGCTCGCGCAGCACATCATTGAGATCCAGCCAGCGGTCCTGAATTGAGAGTTGAACGGACATGCGGGCTCCTTTTGGACAACAGTCCGCAAAGGATAGCCGCGGCTCCGCAGACCGTTGGGCCACTACCCGACGAAGGCGTATCCGGTCTTTTCAGCCAGTCGCCTGAGCCGGCTCAACCCAGGCTGAATCGACGGTTCGCAACTCAACCGAGCAGACGCTGATCAGGTTACGAAGTTTTTGTGCAATGACCTTGGCGCGGTGCCAGCTCAAACCGTCGATGACGATCTCGATGGCCAGCAGATCGTGCTGGCGCTGCACGTTGACCTGGTCCGGCGTGAGGCATTGCAGCGCAAACAGGTTGAGTGCGCGGCACAACAAGTCCGGTTCGGCTTCGGCCAGCAATTGGTAGTGCACACGGCAGTGGGCATTGCCGGCATTCCAGACGTCGGCGCGGATGGGAACAGTGTTCACGGCTTCGAGATGCGGCATGGTCGGACTCCAAAAAACATGGAGAAAATTTTACATCCGTTGCCGGGTATTTCTTCTCTATGATTGAGCGAAAGACGGTTATGTCGAATCAATCAATTCGTTTACAAAGCGGTATGGGGTATTTTTATGCAGGTTGAGTTGGACAGCTACGACCGCAAGATTCTCGTGTTGCTGCAAGAAGACGCTTCGCTCTCCAGTGCGCAGATCGCTGAGCAGGTGGGACTCTCGCAGTCACCGTGCTGGCGGCGGATTCAGCGTATGAAGGACGAGGGGATCATTCGTGCCCAGGTGACGTTGCTGGATCGCAAGAAAATCGGCCTGAACACGCAGATATTTGCCCAGGTAAAACTCAACGCCCACGGGCGATCGAACTTCACCGAATTCACCGAGGCGATTCGCGGTTTTCCCGAGGTGCTGGAGTGTTATGTGCTGATGGGGGCTGTGGACTTCATGCTGCGGATCGTCGCGGCGGACATCGAAGCGTATGAGCGCTTCTTTTTCGAGAAGCTGTCGCTGGTGCCGGGGATTCAGGAAGTGAACTCGGTTGTGGCGTTATCGGAGATCAAGTCGACCACCTGTTTGCCGGTGGTGCGGTGATTGCCTTTGTGGCGAGGGAGCTTGCTCCCGTTGGGTTGCGAAGCGACCCCAAAACCGGCGTTTACCGGAATGGGGAGTCCTTCGGCCTCCAGCGGGAGCAAGCTCCCTCGCCACAGGGTTACATGCGCAGCAGCATCTTCCAGGCACGGTTCTGATAAACCGCAATCGCCTGCTGCTTGCGCGCATCGATCAATTCATCGGTGATCGTCGGTTCGTTGGCCAGTTGCGCCAGTTTGTTCAGCTCACCGTACAGGCGGTCCATTTCCGGTATCTCCAGTACGTTGCGCGCATGGTGCAACCAGACCTGGATGCGTTCGATGCGCGGCAGCTGTTCAGCCAGATCTTCCGGCTGTTGCTGGTAACGCTGCAATTGCAAGGAAGTGGCCTCTTCGCCCAGCAACCGTGGCAACCAGCTGCCCAATTGCGCAGCGCCCTGACGATTGCCGCGGGTGTTGCGCTCGGCGGTCCAGGTGCGGGCCAGCAACCAGCGTGAAGTGGTCAGGGAGAACAGGCCCCAACGCGGGTCTTCCAGCTCCTCGAGGAATTGCTCCGGCGCGGCTTTGCGCACGTCTTCATCCTCGAGACCGGCCTGAACCAGCGGACGCCAGTCTTCCAGCAAGGCATCGAGCGCGACGCGCAGGTCGTGGGTCGACTGACGCGGGGCGGCTTGCCCGAGGCTGCTGATCAGCGCGCGCATTTCAGCCAGGCACTCGACCCAGTCCTGCAGCAGGCGCCAATGACCGTTGAAGCGATACTGCTCGGCCAGACGCTGGCTGCTGCCCAGCAAATGCCAGCTCAGCGCGGCGAACGCGTCGTCCAGCGGGGTTTCGGCGGTGATCTGCGGCGCCGGCAGGCTCAGCGAATAGCTGTGGGCGTCGTACAGGCGATAACCGCGCTCGGCCTTGCTGATATCGCAAGGCATCAGCGCCAGTTTCTCGGCCAGCTCGGCGGCCAGTTCCAGCAATGCGGCCGGCTCGCCTTCGCGCAGTTCCAGTTCCAGCTCGCAGATTTCTTCTTTCTGTTTGCCGACCACGACGTGGCCCAGATCCAGAGCGGCTTCGATAACCACTTTGGTCTTGCCACGGCCCCAGGCGATTTCTGCACGTTCGCGGACGAAGTCGGTGGTGAAGATCGGCTTCAGGGTTTTCTTGTCCAGTTCGGCCAGTTCCTCGGGCCAGCATTCGCCGTCGAGTTTCTTCAGGTCGAGCTTGGCTTTGGGCAGGTTCCAGTCGTACTCGTTACGCTCGGACAGACCGGCAATGCTTTGGCCGCGGGTTTTGAGGGTCTGGATCACTTCTTCGCCATCCTTGCGCAGGCGCAGGGCGACTTTGGCCCGGGCCAGATCGCGCTCCGGGGTGTCGAAGTATTGATTCATCAACTCACGGCGTTCCCAGCCACTTTTGTTGCGTTTTTTAAGAAGAGGGTGCTCGCGCAGGGCGGCGAGGGTTTCGCGGCTGACGCGGAGTTTGATTTCGGTTTCTTTCTGCATGGCCGGAAAATCCAGGATCGGGAGCGCAGCCGGGGGAATAGGTGGCTGCCAAGGTCGTGCAGTGTACAGGACTCGACCAAGATAGGGTCTGTTGACGCTTGGTGACGGCCGCGACGGCCCTCCCTTGGCTCGTCACCAAGCGCCAACAGACCCTGCCCGCCGTGCGACGGTTTATTCCTGTCGCCCGATGGTTCTATGATGGTCTTCAATTTGCGAGTTGGAGTCAGCGATGCCTTTGCCGTCCATGAAAGATCAATTCGCTGCGCTGATTGCTGCACCGTCCGTCAGTTGCACCCAGGCCAGCCTCGATCAATCCAATCGCCCGGTGATCGACCTGCTGGCCGCGTGGCTCGATGAGCTTGGCTTCGCCTGCGATATCCAGCAGGTCAGCCCGGGCAAATTCAATCTGCTGGCCAGTTATGGCTCCGGTCCCGGTGGGTTGGTGCTGGCCGGTCACAGCGACACCGTGCCGTTCGATGGCGCGTTGTGGCAGACCGACCCATTGAAGCTGACTGAAGTCGATGGTCGTTGGGTCGGGCTCGGCAGTTGTGACATGAAAGGCTTTTTCGCCCTGGCCATCGAAGCCGTCAAGCCGTTGCTCGATCAGCCGTTCAAGCAACCGCTGCTGATCCTCGCCACGTGCGATGAAGAAAGCTCGATGTCCGGCGCCCGCGCGCTGGCAGCCGCCGGGCGGCCGCTGGGGCGTGCCGCGGTCATCGGCGAGCCGACCGGGCTCAAGCCGATCCGCATGCACAAAGGCATCATGATGGAGCGCATCGACATACTCGGGCAAAGCGGCCATTCCTCGGACCCGCGCCTGGGCCATAGCGCGCTCGAAGCCATGCACGACGCCATTGGCGAACTGCGCGGCCTGCGCCTGTTGTGGCAGCGTGAATTTCGCAACCCACAGTTCAGCGTGCCGACGCCGACGATGAATTTCGGCTGCATCCATGGCGGCGACAACCCCAATCGCATCTGCGGGCAATGCTCGCTGGAGTTCGATCTGCGGCCGCTACCGGGCATGGACCCCAAAGCCCTGCGCGCGGCGATCCTGCAGAAGCTCAATCCGATTGCCGAGCGGCATCAGGTGAAAATCGATTACGCGCCGCTGTTCCCTGAAGTGCCGCCCTTCGAGCAGGCTGAAGATGCCGAATTGGTGCGCATTGCCGAAAAGCTCACCGGCCATGGCGCCGAAGCAGTGGCGTTCGGCACAGAAGCGCCTTATCTTCAGCACCTTGGCTGCGAGACACTGGTACTCGGCCCGGGCGATATCGCCTGCGCCCACCAGCCGGGGGAATACCTTGAAATGTCACGTTTGCAGCCTACGGTGCATCTATTACGTCAGTTGATTGAACATTACTGCCTGACACCGGCCCAAACGAAACACAACCTGTAGGAGCCGGCTTGCTGGCGATAAACGATGACGCGGTTCATCTGAAGAACCGCAGCGCTTGCATCGCCAGCAAGCCGGCTCCTACAGGTTTCATGTATAAATTGCCGGTATCCCAACCCGTATTCATGAGGAGAGCGCGCGTGTCGCCAAGCCTGTTCCGACGATAACCATCAGCCCGCTGTGCGTTTTCTGTTTCGCCCTTTTTTCGGCTGCTATTTATTACAGGCCCAGGTTCATGCCCGAATACGTCAATTGGCTTCGTCACGCTTCGCCTTACATCAACGCCCACCGCGATTGCACCTTTGTCGTCATGCTGCCCGGCGACGGTGTCGAGCACCCCAACTTCGGCAATATCGTCCACGACCTGGTGCTGTTGCACAGCCTGGGCGTGCGACTGGTGCTGGTTCACGGCTCCCGTCCGCAAATCGAAGCGCGCCTCGCCGCGCGCGGCCTGACCCCGCATTACCACCACGGCATGCGCATCACCGATGCCGCGACGCTGGAGTGCGTCATCGATGCGGTGGGCCAGTTGCGCATTGCCATCGAGGCGCGACTGTCCATGGACATGGCGTCCTCGCCAATGCAGGGCTCGCGCCTGCGGGTTGCCAGCGGCAACCTGGTGACCGCCCGGCCAATCGGCGTGCTGGAAGGCGTCGATTATCACCACACCGGTGAAGTGCGCCGGGTTGACCGCAAAGGCATCAATCGCCTGCTGGACGAGCGCTCCATCGTGCTGCTGTCGCCGTTGGGTTATTCGCCGACCGGTGAAATTTTCAACCTCGCTTGTGAAGATGTCGCAACACGTGCGGCCATCGACCTCGGCGCCGACAAGCTGTTGCTGTTCGGCGAGGAGAAGGGCCTGATCGATGAGCACGGGCGTCTGGTGCGCGAACTGCGTCCACAGCAAGTGCCGGCGCATTTGCAGCGACTGGGCAGCAACTACCAGGCAGAACTGCTGGATGCCGCCGCTGAAGCCTGCCGTGGCGGCGTGGCGCGCAGCCATATCGTCAGTTATGCCGAAGATGGTGCATTGCTGACCGAACTGTTCACCCGTGACGGTGGCGGTACGCTGGTGGCCCAGGAGCAATTCGAGGTGGTACGTGAAGCGGCCATCGAGGACGTCGGCGGTTTGCTGGATTTGATCAGCCCGCTGGAAGAACAGGGCATTCTGGTGCGGCGTTCGCGTGAGGTGCTGGAGCGCGAGATCGAGCAATTCAGCGTGGTCGAGCGCGAGGGCATGATCATCGCGTGCGCGGCGCTGTATCAGATTGCCGACTCGGATGCCGGTGAGCTCGCGTGCCTGGCCGTCAACCCGGAATACCGTCACGGCGGTCGCGGCGATGAACTGCTGGAACGCATTGAAACCCGCGCCCGTGCCCAAGGCCTGAAGACGTTGTTCGTGCTAACCACCCGCACTGCGCACTGGTTCCGCGAGCGTGGTTTTGTACCGAGCAGCGTTGATCGCCTGCCGTCGGCCCGGGCGTCGCTGTACAACTACCAGCGTAACTCGAAGATTTTCGAAAAAGCCCTTTGACGCTCTCGCTTTTGTGGCGAGGGAGCTTGCTCCCGCTGGAGGCCGAAGGACTCCCCATCAGGGCCGCTACGCGGCCCAACGGGAGCAAGCTCCCTCGCCACAGGTTTCAGTGGATTCCTCCGTTCCCACGCTCTGCGTGGGAATGCCTCTACGGACGCTCTGCGTTCGGTACTGGATGGGACGCGGAGCGTCCCGGGCTGCATTCCGCTTTTGTGGCGAGGGAGCTTGCTCCCGCTGGAGGCCGAAGGACTCCCCATCAG
>NZ_RCOB01000120.1:0-10438 GCF_004307665.1 Pseudomonas sp. Sample_16 | reverse complement strand
CGCTTTTGTGGCGAGGGAGCTTGCTCCCGCTGGAGGCCGAAGGACTCCCCATCAGGGCCGCTACGCGGCCCAACGGGAGCAAGCTCCCTCGCCACAGGTTTCAGTGGATTACTCGGTGACAAACTTCGCGCTGACATACGGCGAGTAATCCGGCAGCACCGTTTCCACCTTCCCTTGTTCCTTCAAGAACTTCGCCGTCTCGCCAATCGCCTTGGCCGTGCCGCCGTCCAGCAGCGCGCTGGTTTGCTGTGCCTTGGCATCCGGGAAAGCGGACCCGGCGAGCAACTCCGGCACGTCGGCAGCGTTGGCACCGGTCAGTTTGGCGATTTTCTGCACAGGCTCAGAGTCGGTGGTCCAGTTGGCTTTGTGCGCGGCGTAATCAGCAAAGGCGTCGAGCGTGACCTTGGCGAACTTGGCTACGACATCAGGATGCTTCTCGGCGTAATCCTTGCGCGCAACCCAAACCTCAAAGGTGGGAGCGCCCCACTGTCCGACCTGTGCGGCATCGGTCAAGGTCTTGCCGGTCTTGCGAATTTCACCCAATGCGGGTGACCAGACAAAGGCGCCATCAATATCGCCACGCTTCCAGGCCGCGGCGATTTCCGCTGGTTGCAGGTTCACCACTTTGACTTTCGAAGCGTCCAGGCCCCAGTGCTTCAGCGCGCCGAGCAGGCTGTAGTGCGAGGTGGAAACGAAGGGCGTGGCGATGGTCTTGCCGATCAAATCTTGCGGTTTTTCGATGCCGCTGCCGTTACGAACCACCAGGGCTTCCGCCGCATTGATCTGTGCCGACACGAGGAACGCGACAATCGGCAGCTTGCGCGACGCCGCTGCCGCCAAAGGGCTGGAACCGAGGTTGCCGATTTGTACATCGCCGGACGCTATCGCTGTGACCACCTCCGGGCCACTGTTGAAGCGTCGCCAGTCGATGGGCTGGCCAATGGTTTTTTCGTACAGGCCATCCGCCTGCGGCACCTTGCTGGGGTCGATACCGGTTTGGTAGCCGACGGTGAGGTTCGCTGCGTGGGCAGAGAAAGAAATCAACAGCGATACACAAACTGTAACAAAGGGCTTGGATAGTGCGCGCTTGGTCGTCATGGCGAGGGCCTGTTCGATTGGTTTTGTTGCGAAATTGTGTCCAAACCTAATCGATCTAAAAAACGCCCAATAAATACCATTTAGTAATTAGCTTATGTGGCACCCGCTCTAGTCCGCTGGGGTAATTGAAGTGAGCTTAATTCCTAAACGGTATGAGAAAAGAATCGAGCCATTCTTTTCAGGTTTGTGACGATCTCATGAACCTGCATGGACCAAAAAACCGGGGATTAGACTATGGTCGTAGACACACATGGTTACGATTGACTTGTGAGTCACCGTCCGGCGCTAATCGCGCATCTTAGGATTTTGGGCAAAGACCCAAGACCAGGAACACAAGAATTAGAATCCAGAGGAGCTTCACAATGAACAAGTCCACCTTGGCTTTGGCCGTGGCCGTAGGGGTTATGGCGCAGCAGGCAGGCGCCGCAGGTTTCATCGAAGACAGCAAGGCTTCCGTCAGTTCGCGCACCTATTATTTCGACGCCGATAAACGGGAAGGCGCCAGCACGCCTGCCAACCGGCAGCGAGAGGCCGCTGAAGGCCTGAAGTTCGATTACCAGTCGGGTTTCACTCAAGGTGTCGTTGGTTTTGGTATCGACGCCCAGGCGCTGGTTGGTATCCATCTGGACGGCGGCAAAGGCCATCACCCGGACAACAACTCCTTCACACCTAGCGACACCGATGGTTCGGCAGAACACTCGTGGAGCCGTGCGGCAGCGAACGTCAAGGCACGTTTCTCGAAGACCGAGGCTCACGTGGGTGGCGCTCTGCAGCCAAACATGCCGATCCTGATCGCGAACGACAGCCGCGTGCTACCGCAAACCTTTGAAGGTGGCACCCTGACTTCGAAGGAAATCGACAACGTGACCTTCAACGTAGGTCAGTTGGAGCACGCGACCGGTCGCGCATCGAGCAACAGCACCGGCCTGGCCGTGGCTGGCGGTACTCAGGACAGCAACCAGTTCCGTTACGCCGGTGCTGACTGGAAGGTCACCAAAGACCTGATGCTGCAGTACTACTACGCGAACCTGGAAGACTACTACAAGCAGAACTTCCTGGGCCTGGTGCACGTCTACCCGATCGCACCGAACCAGTCGTTCAAGACCGATATCCGTTATTTCGACAGCAGCTCCGACGGCAAGAACGGCACGGCCGGCTACCTGTTCAACAACAACAACGGTTACGCCAAGACGCCAGGCGAAGTCGACAACAAAACCTGGAGCGCCACGTTCACCTACACCCTGGGCGGCAGTGCATTCTTGCTCGGTCACCAGCGTGTCAACGATGACGGCGGTTTTGTTTTCCTGAACCAGGCTAACGTGGTTGACGGTCGAGGCCGTAACGAAGGTGCCGGCGGCGCAAGCTTCTACTCCTTCACCGATGCCACCGTGGGCAGCTTTATCCGTGCCGGTGAAAACACCACCTACGGTCAATACTCCTATGACTTCGCTTCTTTGGGCGTGCCAGGCCTGAAAGCGTCGGCTGCTTATCTGTATGGCCGGGACATCAAGGCCACCAACGGCGTGGGTGATGACCTGAACGAGCGGGAAACCGACCTGCGTGTGGATTACGTGATTCAAACCGGCCCACTCAAAGGCTTCGGTACTACGTTGCGTCACGGAATGTATCGTGGCAACACCAGTACGCTTGATGAAGACCAGACCCGTCTGATCTTCAACTACACCTACAGCTTCATGTAATAGCGTCCCCCATCAAAAAACCTCACCACAACGGTGAGGTTTTTTTTCGTCTCGATTCAATATTCCATATTGTTTGCATGGGTGAATTTTTAATTCTTTTTAGCTTTTATCGTCAACGCTTACAGTAAGTCCATCCGACACGCACCGTAAGCCTCGGATCAAGCTGCAACCTCCCTCGAGATAAAACGATTCAGGAATCGGCATTTCGGCCGATACCCCCAATCTGTGTTGTCGGGGCTTATTTCCCAATGCGATTAAAAATACTTCAATAATTCTTTTATGGATTATGAAGAGGTATCCTGCGCGCCCAAAAAATGACCGCGTTCGACGGTCAGGCGCAAAAAGCGTCTGCGGATCCAGGGCATACGACCCGGGACCAGCAACACAAGTATTAGAAAACGATAGGAGCGAAACAATGAACAAGTCCACCTTGGCCCTGGCAGTGGCCGTAGGGGTTTTGGCGCAGCAGGCAAGCGCCGCCGGTTTCATCGAAGACAGCAAGGCAACCTTGGGGCTGCGCAACTTCTACATCAATCAGGATTTTCGTGACGGCAGTGCCGAACCGAACAAGAACGAAGAGTGGGGCCAAGGCTTCGATCTGCGTTTCATTTCCGGTTACACCCAAGGCACTGTTGGTTTCGGTATCGACGCGATCGGTCTGCTGGGCGTGAAACTGGATTCGGGCGGTGGTACCAACGGTGGGGCAGGTAACGCTTATGGCGGTACTGTTTTCCCAACCAAGTCCAACGGTGAGTCGGTTGATAACTTCTCCAGCCTGGGTCTGACCGCCAAGGCCAAGGTTTCCCAGACCGAGCTGAAACTGGGGACCTTGCAGCCGAAGAACCCGGTCATCGTGACCAACGACGGTCGTCTGCTGCCGCAAACCTGGCAGGGCGGCCAGATCACGTCCGGCGACATCAAGGACCTGACCCTGGTCGGCGGTCAGATCGAGCAGGTCAAAGGTCGTAACTCGAGCAACAACCAGCAGTTGTCGATCTCCGGCGCCAACGGTCGTACCGCGGCAGCTCGCGACAGCAACAAGTTCATCTATGCCGGCGGTGACTACAAACTCACCAAGGACCTGACTGCCCAGTACTACTACGGCAAGCTGGAAGAGTTCTACAAACAGCACTTCCTCGGACTGGTGCATAACTGGGCAATCGGCCCGGGCGTATTGAAGTCGGACTTCCGCTACTTCAACAGCTCCGACGACGGCGCCAACGGTCACGATCCGTTGTATTACACGACGGGCAACTACAACGCGCCTAACGGTAAGGGCAAGGTCGACAACAATCTGTACAGCGGCCTGTTTCTGTACACCGTGGCCGGCCACACCTTCGGCGGCGGTTACCAGGTCAGCAATGGCAGCAGTGACTTCCCTTGGTTGAACCAGGGCGACGGTTCGTCGAACTACACCATCACCGACGCGCAAATCCAGAAGTTCGGCCGTGCCGGCGAGAAAACCTGGCAAGCGCGCTACTCCTTTGACTTCGCCAAGGTCGGTGTTCCTGGCCTGACAGCGGGTGTGGTTTACCTGCATGGCGACGACATCGACACGGTCAACGGCGCCGGCCGTCAACTCGCCAACGGCGCTTCCGAGTGGGAACGCGACCTGACTGTGGGTTACGTCGTGCAGTCGGGCGCGCTGAAGAACCTCGGCCTGATGTGGAAAAACGCCACCTGGCGTACCGACCTGCCGAACACCCGTTCCCAGGACGAAAACCGTCTGATCGTCAGCTACTCGATTCCGCTGTTGTAAAAGCGCACGCGTAAGCGAGACAAAAAAAGCCCCGCCCGGCATCACGCCGGGCGGGGCTTTTTGCGTTTCAAGACGGGGTCACCCCCGTAATCCCGCCTCGAAATTCCCTCTTTTGCAGCAACTCAAGGCCTTCTCGAACCTTGTGGCCGATGTTCGGCGGGTTGCGTTCATCCGTCCAGTGAACAGTTCTTTAATATTTCTTTTCGGTCTAAACAAATCGATATTTATTCTTTTTAATGGATAAAAAACACAGGCACAGTTGAGTTCATCCAGCACTCACCAGGAGCTACACCATGGGCATCAGACTCGGCGATATCGCCCCCGATTTCGAACAGGATTCCAGCGCCGGCACCATCCGTTTCCACCAATGGCTGGGTGATAGCTGGGGTGTGCTGTTTTCCCATCCGGCGGATTTCACCCCGGTGTGCACCACCGAACTGGGCTTCACGGCCAAGCTGAAGGATGAATTCGCCAAGCGTGGCGTCAAGGCCATAGCCCTGTCAGTCGACCCGGTGGACTCGCACCACAAGTGGATCGCCGACATCAACGAAACCCAGAACACCGTCGTCAACTTTCCGATCCTCGACGATGCCGACCGCAAGGTTTCGGACCTCTACGACCTGATCCATCCGAATGCCAACGACACCCTGACGGTACGTTCGCTGTTTGTCATCGACCCGAACAAGAAGGTTCGCCTGACCATCACCTACCCGGCGAGCACCGGCCGCAACTTCCATGAAATCCTGCGGGTGATTGATTCTCTGCAGCTCACCGACAACTACAAAGTGGCCACGCCGGCCAACTGGCAGGACGGTGATGAGGTGGTGATCGTGCCGTCGCTCAAGGATGAAGAAGAAATCAAACAGCGCTTTCCCAAAGGCTATCGCGCCGTGAAGCCTTACCTGCGCCTGACACCGCAGCCGAATCGTTGACGATGTGATCGTTCCCACGCTCCGCGTGGGAATGCCTCTAGGGACGCTCCGCGTCCAGTGACGCGGAGCGTCACGGGCTGCATTCCCACGCGGAGCGTGGGAACGATCATCAACTACAAAGCAGGGGATTTCAGGCCGTTTCGACGGCCTTTTTTTTGTCTGAAAGAAGTGATTCTTCATATTTCTATATTGCATAACCAAATGAATAAATATGATTTATGGATATATAAATCACCTGTTAAGGTCACTCCATCAAAGCGAGATCGCAAACCGCGAATCGTCTGCAATCAAGGAATCGTCTGAATGCTGGTCGTCTCACTCGGTGGCAGTCCCAGTCAGCGCTCCCGTTCCGGGGTTCTGCTGGATCGCTCCCAACGTTGGCTACAAGAGCAGGGCGTGGAGGTGGTGAGTTATCAGGTACGGGACTTCCCGGCTGAAGACCTGCTGCACGCACGTTTCGACAGCCCCAAGGTGGTCGACCTGCTGCAACAAATTGAAAACGCCGATGGTTTGCTGATCGCCACGCCGGTGTACAAGGCTTCGTTTTCCGGTGCATTGAAAACCGTGCTGGATCTGCTGCCGGAGCGCGCCTTGAGCCACAAGGTGGTGTTGCCAATGGCAACCGGCGGCAGCATCGCCCACATGCTCGCGGTGGATTACGCGCTCAAACCGGTGCTGTCGGCATTGAAGGCCCAGGAAATGCTTCAGGGCATTTTCGCCGTCGACAGCCAGATCGCTTACGGCGAAGGCAGTGCCCTGGCGCAGTTGGCACCGGAGCTTGAGCAACGATTGAATGAATCGCTGGAGCTGTTTTTCAGCGCCATGGCGCGACGGCCCAAGCCGCTCGATCCAAACCTGTTGAATGAACGTTTGTTGAGTGCTCGCTGGAGCATTTGAGCCATTTTCACCCTTGAAGTACTGGCCTTACTCGCCCGCCAACGGGCAAGCAGGTGCAGCCAAAACCCAACTGCAAATAGGAGAGCGCCATGCGCCCTGTCATTTTGCGTCGTGGTCTGGTCGCTCTGTTTGCTGCGGCTGTTACCTTCGGCGCCATTACCCAAGCTCAGGCCGAGACACTGCGGATCGGTTATCAGAAATACGGCACCCTGGTGCTGCTCAAAGCCAAAGGCACTCTGGAAAAACGCCTCGCCGCCCAAGGCGTGGACGTGCAATGGACTGAATTCCCCGGTGGCCCGCAGCTGCTCGAAGGCTTGAACGTCGGCTCCATCGACTTCGGCGTGACCGGCGAAACCCCTCCTGTGTTTGCCCAAGCGGCAGGCGCCGATCTGCTCTACGTCGCCTACGAACCGCCAGCGCCGCACAGCGAAGCGATCCTGGTGCCGAAGGATTCGCCGATCAAATCGGTGGCCGAACTCAAGGGCAAGAAAGTCGTCCTGAACAAAGGCTCCAACGTGCACTACCTGCTGGTGCGGGCACTGGAAGACGCCGGCCTCAAGTACACCGATATCCAGACCGTATTCTTGCCACCGGCCGACGCCCGTGCTGCGTTCGAGCGTGGCAGCGTCGATGCCTGGGTCATCTGGGACCCGTACCAGGCGGCCGCCGAACAGCAACTGCAAGCGCGCACCCTGCGTGATGGCAAAGGCATCGTCGACAACCATCAGTTCTATCTGGCGACCAAACCCTACGCGCAGAAAAATCCCGAGGTGATCAAGACCCTGGTGGAAGAAGTGCGCGCGGTCGGCGAGTGGTCCAAGGCCAACCCGCAAGATGTGACCAAACAAGTCTCGCCACTGCTTGGCCTGCCAGCGGACATCACCCTGACTTCGGTGAAACGCCAGGGCTACGGCGCGCTGTTCCTGACCCCGGAAGTGGTCGCCGCGCAACAGAAAATCGCCGACAGCTTCTACCAGCTCAAGTTGATTCCCAAGCCGCTGAGCATCAAAGACGTGATCTGGACGCCGCCGGCGACCGTTGCCCAAAGCTCAGTCACCAAAGCCCAGTAACAGTCCGATTTCCCAAGGAGACCACTCCATGAGCCTCAACATCTTCTGGTTCCTGCCTACCCACGGCGACGGCCATTACCTTGGCACCGCCGAAGGCGCTCGCGCCGTTGACCACGGTTACCTGCAACAAGTCGCCCAAGCGGCGGATCGACTGGGTTTCGGCGGTGTACTGATTCCCACCGGTCGTTCCTGCGAGGATTCGTGGCTGGTGGCGGCGTCGTTGATTCCAGTGACCCAGCGTTTGAAGTTTCTTGTCGCCCTGCGCCCCGGGATCATTTCCCCGACGGTGGCGGCACGCCAGGCGGCTACGCTGGATCGCTTGTCCGGCGGACGTGCGCTGTTCAACCTGGTCACGGGCGGTGATCCGGAAGAGTTGGCCGGCGATGGTCTGTTCCTCAGCCACGAAGAGCGCTATCAGGCCTCGGTGGAATTCACCCGCATCTGGCGTCGCGTGCTGGAAGGCGAAACCGTCGATTACGACGGCCAGCACATCAGCGTGAAGGGCGCGAAGTTGCTGTACCCGCCGATCCAGCAACCGCGTCCGCCGCTGTACTTTGGCGGTTCGTCGGAAGCGGCGCAGGACCTCGCGGCAGAACAGGTCGAAATGGTGTTGACCTGGGGCGAGCCACCGGCCGCGGTGGCCGAGAAGATCGCACAGGTGCGGGCCAAAGCTGCGAGGCTCGGGCGTACCGTGCGCTTCGGCATTCGCCTGCATGTGATCGTTCGTGAAACCAACGCCGAGGCCTGGCAAGCGGCGGACCGACTGATCTCGCACCTGGACGACGACACCATCGCCCGTGCCCAGGCCTCCCTGGCGCGCTTCGATTCCGTCGGCCAGCAACGCATGGCCGCGCTGCACGGTGGCAGCCGCGACAACCTGGAGGTCAGCCCGAATCTCTGGGCCGGCGTCGGGCTGGTGCGGGGCGGTGCCGGTACGGCGTTGGTCGGTGATGGGCCGACTGTGGCGGCACGGGTTAAGGAGTACGCCGATCTGGGTATCGATACGTTCATCTTCTCCGGTTATCCACACCTGGAAGAGTCGTACCGCGTGGCCGAGTTGCTGTTCCCGCACCTGGACATCGAGCGTCCCGAGTTGCCGAAAAGCGCTGGTTACGTCAGCCCGTTCGGCGAAATGGTCGCCAACGACATCCTTCCCAAAGCCGCGTCGCAGAGTTGAGCGCGCCATGAAAAAAATTATCCACAGCCTCGCGCCCTGGGCGTTGCCGGTGTTGCTGCTGGCGGTGTGGCAGCTGTCGGTGTCGGCGGGTTGGTTATCGACACGGATTCTGCCGGCGCCGATCGCCGTGATCGAAGCCGGTGTGAGCCTGGTACGCAGCGGCGAGATCTGGACACACCTGGCAATCAGCGGTTGGCGTGCCGCGTTGGGCTTTGCCATTGGTGGCGGTATTGGCCTGACACTGGGTTTCATCACCGGTCTGTCCAAGTGGGGCGAACGCCTGCTCGACAGTTCGGTGCAGATGATCCGCAACGTGCCGCACCTGGCGCTGATTCCGCTGGTGATCCTGTGGTTCGGCATCGACGAGTCGGCGAAGATTTTCCTGGTGGCCCTGGGCACCTTGTTCCCGATCTACCTCAACACCTATCACGGCATCCGCAACGTCGATCCGGCGTTGGTGGAAATGTCGCGCAGCTACGGCTTGTCCGGTTTCAGTCTGTTCCGTCAGGTGATCCTGCCGGGTGCGCTGCCTTCGATTCTGGTCGGCGTGCGCTTTGCCCTGGGCTTTATGTGGCTGACGCTGATCGTGGCCGAAACCATTTCCGCCAGCTCCGGCATTGGCTATCTGGCGATGAATGCCCGGGAGTTCTTGCAGACCGACGTGGTGGTGCTGGCGATCCTGATGTATGCGGTGCTCGGCAAGCTGGCCGATCTCGCGGCGCGTGGACTTGAACGCGTGTGGCTGCGCTGGCATCCGGCCTATCAGGTCGTCAAGGGAGGTGCCGCATGACCGCTCAACAACCTCCACGCCTGCTGCGCGGGATTCCGCTGGCGGTGCGCAAGCTGCAAAAAACCTTTGGTTCGCGCCAGGTGCTGCGCGAGATCGATCTGCATATTCCGGCGGGGCAATTTGTCGCCGTGGTCGGTCGCAGCGGCTGCGGCAAAAGTACCTTGCTGCGTTTGCTGGCCGGTCTCGATCAGCCCACGGGCGGTGAACTGCTGGCCGGTTCCGCGAAGCTGAGCGAGGCCCGGGAAGACACCCGGCTGATGTTCCAGGAAGCACGGTTGCTGCCGTGGAAAAAGATCATCGACAACGTCGGCCTGGGTCTCAAGGGCCACTGGCGTCCCAAGGCATTGGCGGCGCTGGAAGCGGTCGGCCTGGCGGACCGCGCCCATGAGTGGCCGGCGGCCCTGTCCGGTGGGCAGAAACAACGCGTGGCCCTGGCTCGCGCGTTGATTCATCAACCGCGCCTGCTGTTGCTCGACGAGCCGTTGGGCGCGCTCGATGCCCTGACCCGCATCGAAATGCAGCAACTGATCGAACGGCTCTGGCAGCAACACGGCTTCACCGTGTTGCTGGTGACGCACGACGTCAGCGAAGCCGTAGCGATTGCCGATCGGGTGATTCTCATCGAAAACGGCGAAGTCGGCCTCGACCTGCACGTTGAGCTGCCACGCCCTCGGGTTCGTGGCTCTCATAGGCTGGCAGCACTGGAGACCGAAGTTCTCAACCGCGTGCTGTCACTGCCCGGCCAACCACCGGAACCGGAACCTGTTTCACCCTTGCCTACGCAGTTGCGTTGGGCCCAGTAACCCAAGTCTTATCCAACCACAGGAATCAATATCATGACTATCAAGGCCATCAACGTACGCAACCAGTTCAAAGGCTCGATCAAGGAAATCGTCCTCGGTGACGTGCTCTCGGAAATCGATGTGCAGACCGCTTCCGGCATCGTCACTTCGGTGATCACCACACGTTCGGTGAAAGAGCTGGAATTGGCGGTGGGCAGTGAAGTGATCGCGTT
>NZ_RCOB01000059.1:22885-35938 GCF_004307665.1 Pseudomonas sp. Sample_16 | reverse complement strand
GTGATCGGCGGGACGATCCCCCTGATCGCGCCCATCGGCAAGCGCACCCAATCGTTCTCGGCCATGCCGCGCCAGCAGACGAAAGCGACCCGCGCGCCCGGCTTGAGCGCACGGCGCATATTAGCGAACGCCGCCGTCGGATCGTCGAAGAACATCACTCCGAAGCGCGAGAACAGGATGTCGAACGCGCCTTCGGGCAACTCGGTGCTGCTGGCGTCGGCCACCTGGAACAGGGCCGGCGTATCCTGCGGCGTTAGCGCGCACGCTCTGCTGATCAACGGTTCGGATATGTCCACGCCTAGCACATGGCCGCCCGCGCCAACGCAGTCGGCCAGATCACGAGTAGAGGTCCCCGCGCCGCAGCCGACGTCCAGTACGCGTTCGCCCGTGGCGGGCGCGGCTGCTTCGATCGCGGCCTGGCCGAACACCGCCATCATGGCATCGAGCCGAGCCTGGTTGGCGACCCAGTACTCCCCGCTTTGACCATTCCAGTCGGCGACTGGATATGCATTTTGCTCTTTCATGTGATGTCCTTGTTCTGATTCGTTTGTAACTAGGAGTGGTCGGACGAGACGCTGATGCTGGCTTCGGAGCATCTGGTTTTTTGACATGTGCGTCTTCTCAGGCACCGGGTGAACTGCGGGGCTAGCCGTCCAGTCGGTTTTCGATGACACCGGCCCGCACCCTTCAGAGTCCGATAGCCCGTGGCAACCGGGTAAGGGAATCTATGTCCTCAAACCAACATCGATTGTTGGGCGAAGATACCCGCCATCGCGCCCTGCGATGATGCCAGGGTGACCGAGGGCAAGAAGGGTGTGGCGAGGTCGCCGGCGGCGTAGATGCCGGGCATGCTGGTTTCGCGGCGCTCGTCGACCTTGAGGACGACGCCCACGGGTGTATCCACCGTGGCGAGGCCCAGTGATTCATGCAGGCTTGCGGACGGCTTGTTGCGTGGATGCGCGAACAGGATGTCGAGCGCGACATTGGGGCCATTATCAAGCTTGACGATGGCATTATGTCCCCCGAGATGGGTGATTTCGATGATCCGGCCATCGACGACAGGTATATGGCGGCGCGCCAGATCAGCCTGGATATCGGGCGGAATGTCGTGGCCATCGGCGAAGACCGTCAACGTGTCCGTCCAATCGTGGTACAGCCTGACATAGTTATGCGACTGCGGGCCGGACCAGACGAGGCCCCAATGCTGGCCGGCGACTTCAAAGCCGTCGCAATAGGGGCAAGGCACGATAGATGTGCCCCAGCTTTCGGCAAAGCCCGGAATATCAGGCATCTGGTCGACGACGCCATAGCTCAGGATCAGGCGGCGCGCCCCAAGGCTTTCGCCATCGCCAGTGAGGACGGAGAAATGGTCAATGGCTCCGGAAACGCTGTCGGCCCGCGCATTGACCAGCCTGATCGTGGGATAACGCGTAAGCTGCTGCCGCGCCTCGGCCAGGATTTCCAGCGGTGGCTTGTGATCGTGACCGAGCAGGCCGTGCGAGTGGCCGGCGAAGCGATTGCGCGGCAGGCCGGTATCGAGAACGGTAACCTTGCGGCGGGCACGGCCGAGCTGCAGGGCGGCGGCGATGCCGGCAAAGCTGCCACCGATGATGATGACGTCATTCATGGTGATGGACTCCGCGTTGTGGACGAAGGGAGATTGGTTTGTATGTTTAGGATACTCCTGAGTACCCTAATTTAAAAATTGGAATACTGTCAAGTACTGGAAATTTTATGACCGAAAACAGTCAAGGCCGGCGCGGCCGGCCCGCTAACGAGGCGCTTGGCCAAACGATAGTGGATGCCGCGTGCGAACTTTTTGTGGAATTGGGTTTTCAAGCGACGACAATGGACAAGGTCGCTCAGCGGGCGAAGATATCCAAGCTAAGCATCTATAGGCACTTCGAGAACAAAGAGGCGCTGTTCAGCGCGGCCATCGCGGCCCACTGTCATCAGTTTGCACCACAGGCCCTTTTTGAAGGCTTCGATGGTTCGGCCGAAGATCAGCTGATGGCGGTGGGATCAACCCTGCTTCGCACTCTGTTGAGCCCGGACGTGCGGAGTGTCGAAGCCATGATCATGGCCGACAAGACTAATCAAAAATCGTTAAGCAAGCGTCAATACGAAGCCGGCCCCGCCTATGTCATCGCCCAAATAGAGACCCTGTTGCGTCAATTGCATGCGAAGGCGGTTCTGAACGTGCCTGACCCACTGCGGTCCGCCCGCTTGTTTGCCGCGCTTTTCAAAGGGTCTGATCTGTTGATTATCGCGCGCTTCGATGAGGCGAGAGCAGAGGACGACAACGAAATCGAATACTATTGCCGGTCGGCCGTCGACATGTTCATCGCCGCGCACGGTGGCAACGACCATGCGGGCGAATAAGCATTTGATTGCTCCGGGCAGCTTGGCTTCGGCCAAGGTGGCATAAATCAAGACAATTTATCTTTTTTCCAACGATAAAAGACGCTCGCATTTACCGCGGTCCAAGCATCCAGCCTGGATGCGGTCGACTGCTCTCCGGTGGTGGCCGTGTCCGAGTTCAGGTGATCTGAAATCCGGCTTTTTCAACAGAGTCGGACGATTCCTGCCAGGTGGCCGGAGGAACTGCGCAGGCAAGCCGGAAAGAGATTCATTGTAGAAGCAGGCTTGACCGTTACCGCAACGGTCTTATGAAACGTTTGCATGATCATCGAGGTAATGGCAGTTCCGTGGTGTATTTGATCTGCTCCATCGCAAAGCTCGAAGTGATGTTGGACAGCCCCTCGGTAGAGGTAATCAGTTTCTTGTAAAAGCTGTCATAGGCCGTGATGTCGTCGACCACCACCCGCAGCATATAGTCCCACTCGCCGGACATCCGATAGAACTCCATCACTTCCTCGAACTGCATTACCGTCTTGGCGAAGGTCTCCAGCCAGAGACTGTCGTGACGCTGAGTCTTCAGCTGCACGAACACCGATAACCTGAGGCCTAGCCGGACCGGATCCAACAGGGCCACCTTGGCCCTGATATAGCCGCCTTCCTCGAGCTTCTTCATGCGCTTCCAACAAGGAGTGGTGGAGAGGTTGACGGCCTCGGCGAGATCCTTCAGGGAAAGAGATGCATCGCGTTGTAAGAGCGAGAGGATATGACGATCAAAACTATCCATTCTACTTAACATCCTAATTTGTAGAAAAATTTTCTATAAATTACGTTGAATCATAGCAAGAAGAAAATCTTTTTTTCGCCGGCCAGAAGTAAGATTTATCCCCATACAACCTGCCCGGAGAAACCCGAGATGAACAAGAAAATCATCGCCACCCCCGTTGCCCCTCAGGCGATCGGCCCCTATTCGCAGGCTGTAAAATGCGCAGATACCCTTTACGTTTCCGGCCAGATTGCTCTCGACCTGCACATGCAGATGGCCGACGGCATCGAGGCGCAGATTCGGCAAGTCTTCGCCAACCTTGAGGTCATTCTCGAAGAGGCCGCGATGAGCTTCGCCGATGTAGTCAAACTGAATATCTACCTCACTGACCTGAGCCACTTCGCCCTGGTTAATGGGGTGATGGAGGAGCTGTTCGCCAAGCCCTATCCGGCGCGCGCGGCGATCGGCGTCAGCAGCTTGCCGCGAGCAGCGCTGGTGGAAGTGGACGCGATCGCTGTAGCTGCATGCTGAGCCGGAGTCAGACCACGATGAATTACTGGATCCGCACGGCCATCAGGAGTATTTCCTGCGACCTGCTACGTTCCGCCGACACCCACATTCACAAGCTGGACATTCCGGGCTTGAGGGGCGTCGACATTTATCTCAAGGACGAGAGCACCCATCCCACCGGCAGTCTCAAGCATCGGCTGGCACGCTCGCTGTTCCTGCACGCCATCTGCAGCGGCAAGGTCCGCGAGGGCACCCATGTGGTCGAGGCCTCCTCGGGTAGCACGGCCGTGTCCGAAGCCTATTTTGCCAAACTGCTTGGCCTGCGCTTCACAGCGGTCATGCCGCGCAACACCGCCAGCAAGAAAATCGAACAGGTCGAGCAGCTCGGCGGACACTGCCACTTCGTCGATCACGCGTCCCATGTCTATGCCGAGGCAGAGCGCCTGGCGCGCGAAAGTGAAGGCCACTACATGGACCAGTTCACCTACGCCGAGCGGGCGACGGACTGGCGTGGAAACAACAATATCGCCGACAGCATCTTCCAGCAGATGGCCGGCGAGCCGCACCCCGTTCCCCACGCAATTGTCATGAGCGCCGGCACCGGCGGCACCTCTTCGACCCTCGGCCGCTACATCCGCTACAAGGGCCATGACACCCGGTTGATCGTGGTCGACCCGGAAAACTCGGTGTTCTATGAAAGCTACCGCACCGGCGACTCATGCCTCACCAGCGACCATGGCAGTCGCATCGAAGGCATCGGCCGCCCTCAGGTTGAGCCGTCCTTTCTGCCGGACGTGATCGACGACATGCTCAAGGTGCCTGACGGGGCCAGCATCGCCACCCTGTACTGGCTGGAAAAGCTACTCGGCAAGAAACCCGGCGGCTCCACCGGGACCAATATGTGGGGCGCGCTGAGCGTGGCGTTGCAGATGCAGGAGCAGGGACTGCAGGGGTCTATCGTGACCCTGATGTGCGATAGCGGCGAACGCTATCTGGACACTTATTACGACCGTGACTGGGTCGCGCGCAGCATTGGCGACATCACACCCTATGCCAAACAACTCGATCGCTTTCTATAGCCCACGCAAGGCCACCCAGACCATGAGCCAGACCAGAAACAAATTTTCCACCGAGGTGATCCACGCCGGCGAACAGGCGAGCTACGCCGACAATACGCTCTTCCCGGCCCTCGTCACCTCAAGCTCATTCAGCAAGCGCGGCCTGGACGACAATCCGCAGTACGCCTACGGGCGGGTCGGCAACCCCACCCGTCATGCCTACGAGACTTGCATCGCCAGGCTGGAAAGCGGTCATGGTGCGACGGCCTGCGCCTCTGGCATGGCCGCAACTGCCAGCGTGCTTGAGCTACTGCCCAAGGACTCCCATGTGATCGTGATGGCCGGCGTTTACGGCGGTACCTTCCGCCTTATGCAGGACTACCGCAGCAAGACCTCCGGGCTGCAGGCCAGCTATATTGACCTTAACGACCTTGAGGCACTGGCGGCCAGCCGCCGCGAGAACACCCGGCTGATTTGGATCGAGACACCGACCAACCCCTTGTTGCAACTGGTGGACCTTGTGCCAGTGAGCGAGTTTGCCCGCGCCCACGGCATCCTGACCTGCGTCGACAACACCTTCTGCTCGCCCTGGAACCAGCGTCCTATCGAATACGGCGTAGACCTGGTGATGCACTCGGCGAGCAAATACATAGGTGGCCACTCCGACCTGATCGGTGGCGTGGTGGTGGCGGCTGATGAGCAACTGTTCGCCCGCCTGCGCGCTATCAGCATGGCCATCGGTGCGGTTCAGGGGCCGTTCGACTGCTACCTGGCCCTGCGCGGGTTGAAAACCCTTGATGTGCGCATGGAGCGCCAGTGCAGCAATGCGGCAAAGATCGCCAGCTACCTCAGCACCCACCCACAGGTCGAGCAAGTGTTCTACCCGGGGCTGGAAAGCCATCCGCAGCATGCCCTGTGCAAAAGCCAAATGCGCACCGGCGGCGCGGTGGTCTCGCTGAAACTTGCGGCAGACCGCAAGGCAATGCCCCGGTTCATCGAGCAGCTGTCGATCTTTGTGCTGGCCGACTCCCTGGGCGGGGTGGAAAGCATGATCAATCACTCCTACAGCATGTCGCACAATTCCTTGAGCCATGAACAGAAGATCAGCCTCGGCATCACCGAGAACCTGGTCCGCCTGTCCATTGGACTGGAGCACGTCGACGACCTGATCGCCGACTTGAAGGCA
Source organism: Pseudomonas sp. Sample_16 (assembly GCF_004307665.1). Lineage (NCBI taxonomy): Bacteria > Pseudomonadati > Pseudomonadota > Gammaproteobacteria > Pseudomonadales > Pseudomonadaceae > Pseudomonas > Pseudomonas sp. Sample_16. The sequence continues at coordinate 30,060 of NZ_RCOB01000059.1, read as the reverse complement.
GGCTTCGAGCGGCTGCGCGACACCCGCGTCGACTGACCGAGATTCCCGATCCCCTCAGCCTCCAGGGTTCAGCAAGCCTTGGAGTCAGACGCTAACAAAACCAACAATAAGCAATCCAGAAAGGGTGTAAGCAAGATGTTTGATTTCGGTATTTGGACCATCATGCCCCCGATAGTGACCATTTTCCTCGCGGTGTTCACCCGCCAGGTCATCTTGTCGCTGCTCGCAGGGGTGGTTGCGGGTTTTTTGGTTCTTTCGAACTTCCAGATCGGCAACGGCCTGGGCAGTTCGGTGCAAGGCATGGTGGATGTGTTCAAGTCTGAGGGGGCGGTGAAAACCATTCTCTTCGGTCTGATGGTTGGCGGCGTCATCCATCTCGCCCGCATCACTGGCGGCATGGAGGGGCTGGTCAGGCTGCTGACCGACAAGGCGCGCATCGTTAAGGGCCCGGTCAGCTCACAGCTGCTGGGGAGCGCTATCGCCGGGCTGATCTTTATCGAGAGCAACCTCGCGTTGCTCACCGCCGGCACCGTGACCGGCGGCTTGTCGAGCAAGTATCGGGTTTCCCGTGAACAGATGGGCTACGTTATCCAGAATACTGGCCTGAGCGTATGGTCATCCGTCCTGTTCAACGGCTGGGGCGCAGCAATGATGGGAGTGATCGCAGTGCAAGCCGGTAAGGGCTTCATCAGCGGAGAGCCATTCAGCATCCTGGCGCACGCCATCGTCTACAACTTCTTCGCCTGGATCACCTTTGCCTTCGTCCTGCTCAGTATCTTCACCCGTTTCTCCTTTCCCGCCATGCGCCGCGCCAACATGCGTGCAGCCCAAGGTATCGAGTTGCGCGAAGGTGCCATACCTCTGGTGACAGAGCTCAGCCCGGTACAACAAGGCCGAGCGCCTTGTACCTCAAACCTGTTGTTGCCGTTGCTGGCGATGATCGTCAGCGTACCAGTGGGTCTGTATATCACCGGTGACGGCAGTATCAGCAAAGGCTCGGGCTCCACTGCAGTGCTCTGGGCGGTGCTGGTGGGTCAGGTGGTTGGGGCGATCCATTACATCCTGGTCAAGCGTGTGTTGAGCGTGGACCAGTATTTCCGCGAGCTGCTGATTGGCTACCAGTCGATGGTCCCGCTGGGTGTGGTCATGACCCTGGCCTTTCTGATCGGCAATGTGTGCGGCGAACTGAACGTTGGCGGCTACCTCTCGGAGCACATCAATGGCTATGTGCCGATGAGCTTGAGCGCCGCCTTCGTGTTTATCGTTGCCGGTGTGATTTCCCTGTCAACCGGGACGTCCTGGGGCACCTTCTCGATCATGATTCCAATCGGCATCCAGATCGCCGCGGCCTCAGGGGCCGATCCCTACTTGATCATCGGTGCAGCCATCTCAGGTTCGATTTTCGGCGACACCGTTTCACCGATCAGCGACACCGGAATCGTGACCTCGATGGCCACTCGCAACGACCACATGGACCATATGAAAACCCAGCTGCCGTACTGCCTGGCTGCGGGGCTGGTTGCGCTGCTGCTGTACATCGCAGCAGGCGTGACCCAAACGAATTGAGAAGGGAAAAATGACGATGCCGTTTAACCTTGAACCTTTCTTCGACCCCGAGAGTTGCACCTATAGCTATCTGGTCAGCGACCTAATGACTCGTCGCTGCGCGATCATCGACCCGGTGCTCGACTACGACGCTGCCGCCGCGCGCATCTCCTACGCCAGTGCCGATCTCCTGGTTGAGCAAGTGCGCGACAACGGGCTTGTGCTCGAATGGATTCTGGAAACCCACGTGCACGCCGACCACCTCTCGGCCGCCCGCTACCTGCAAGGGCAACTGGGTGGACAGATCGGCATTGGCAATCGCATCCCTCTTGTGCAGGACACCTTTGCCAGGCTGTTCGACGCCGAAGATGGGTTCAGGGTAGACGGCAGTCAGTTCGACCGTCTGTTCGCCGATGGCGATACATTCCACATTGGCGCGCTGTCCGTCCGGGTGCTGCACACTCCCGGTCATACGCTGGCTTGCGTGAGCTATTTGATCGAAGATGCGGCATTCGTTGGCGACACCCTGTTCATGCCCGACTGCGGCACTGCCCGCTGCGACTTTCCCGGTGGCGACGCTCATCAGTTGTACCGCTCGATTGGCCGACTGTTCGAGCTTCCAGGCAATACCCGCCTGTTCATGTGCCACGACTACAAGTCCTCCAGTCGTGACCAGTACTGTTACCAGACTACTGTTGCCGAAGAGCGCGCGCTCAACATCCATGTTGGCCAAGGCGTCGATGAGGCTGGTTTCGTCACCCTGCGCACAATACGCGATAAAACCCTGGGCCAGCCCAGACTGCTGTTGCCGTCAGTTCAGATCAATATGCGTGCCGGCGAGAGCCCCCCGGCGCAAGCCAATGGCATCAGCTACCTGAAGACTCCGCTCAATGTGTTCTGAATCGCTATTTAGCGTTCAGGCAGCACGATATGGACAACAACTTTCAAGAGTCGAATTGGCATGCAGGTCACTACCCACAGTAAAGATTTTTCAACAACCGCTCAAGTATCCCCGGAAGATCTGCACGAAGCAGTCAAGCTAGGGTTTCGCTCAATCATCTGTAACCGACCCGATCATGAAAGTGGAACGGATCAACCTAACAGTGCGGCCATTCAAGCCGAAGCCAAACGACTGGGTCTTGAGTTTGCCTATCTTCCGGTTAAGCCTGATGCCATCAGCGACCGTGACGTACTGGATTTTGGCCGACTACTGGACAGCTTGCCAGCACCCGTATTGGCCTTCTGCCGCACCGGTAATCGCTCAATCCGGCTCAGCCAAAAAGCGTCTGCGAGCACTCGAACCAAAGCCTCTATTGGCGTCCCCGATATCACCGTCGACATCCTTGTTATTGGCGCCGGGGCGGCGGGCATCGGCATCGTGGCAAGCCTGCTCAGGCGGGTTCCGGATCTACGAATCACGCTGGTTGAGCCCAATGAGCAGCATTACTACCAACCGGCCTGGACGCTGGTCGGCGGTGGAGCGTATGACGTGCGCAAGACCGCCAGGCCCATGTCGCAAGTCATTCCGCGCGGCGCCACCTGGATCAAGGCCGCTGTGGTCGAGGTCCTGCCGGACAGTAAACGCCTGAAGCTGAACAACGGTCAAAGTGTCGCCTATCAAAACCTCATCGTTTGCCCAGGGCTGAGGCTGGCCTGGGAGAAGATCGAAGGGCTGGAGGAATACCTGGGCAAGCATGGGGTGACGTCCAACTATCGCTATGATCTTTGCGACTACACCTGGCAGCTCGTGCAGGGCTTACGCCGCGGCAAAGCCCTGTTTTCCCAGCCCGCTATGCCGATCAAATGTGCCGGTGCCCCGCAAAAGGCGCTTTACCTGTCCTGTGATCACTGGCAAAAATCAGGTGTCTTGCAGGACGTGGACGTCGAATTCAATCTCGCTGGCGCCACCCTGTTCGGGGTGGCCGCCTTTGTCCCGCCACTGATGAAGTACATCGACAAATACCAAGCGCAGCTGGTGTTCGGCTCGAACCTGGTCAAAGTCGACGGTCCGGGCAAAACCGCCTGGTTCGAAAGCAGGGACGAGCAGGGTACCCTCAGCCGGCACGCCAAACGTTTCGACATGCTTCACGTGGTGCCGCCGCAGGTAGCTCCAGACTTCATTCGCTTGAGCCCCCTGGCGGACGCCGCCGGCTGGTGCGAGGTGGATCCAGGGACGCTGCAACACAGCCGCTACCCTGAGGTATTCGCTCTGGGGGATATCTGCTCCACCAGTAACGCCAAAACTGCTGCCGCAGCCCGCAAGCAAATCGTCGTCGTGGCCGAGAACCTCCTCGCGCTGCGTCGCCACCAGCCCATGCCGCTGCGCTACGACGGGTACGGGTCGTGCCCACTCACGGTGGAGAAGGGCAAGGTGGTGCTGGCTGAGTTCGGCTACGGCGGCAAATTGCTGCCTTCCTTTCCCCTGGATCCGACGGTCGCCCGGCGTGCTGCCTGGTTCCTGAAAGCCAGGTTTCTGCCGTGGTTTTACTGGAACGGCATGCTTAAAGGCCGTGAGTGGCTGACGAGCCTCTCCAGGCCTGAGTGAGGGGCGAGCATGCTACTGAGTGGAATGTTCGGTATAGCCATCGGTATCATCCTTGGCCTGACCGGTGCCGGGGGCGGCATTCTGGCCATCCCGGCGCTGGTGATTGGCCTGGGCTGGTCCATGACGCAATCAGCACCTGTGGCGCTTTTCGCCGTCAGCGCCGCCGCCACATTAGGGGCTATTGATGGCCTCAGAAAGGGCCTGGTGCGCTATCGCGCCGCGCTGCTGATGGCGCTGTTAGGTGCTGTCTTTTCGCCCTTGGGAGTGTTCTTTGCTCATTCACTGCCCGACACTGTGCTGATATCGCTTTTTAGCGTGGTGTTGGTCGTTGTGGCGATACGCATGATTCGACAGGCCTGCAGCACTCAGTCTGAAAACAGAGGCGATGAGCCGCGCTGGCAACACAAAAACTGCATGCTCAACCCACAGACCGGTCGCCTGCGCTGGACCCTGGAATGCTCGACCACTCTGGCCATCGTTGGCTCGGTTTCAGGGCTGCTCACGGGGATGCTCGGCGTGGGTGGAGGGTTCTTGATCGTACCTGCATTCCAACAACTGACTGATATCAGGATGCATGGCATCGTGGCCACTTCGCTCATGGCCATCGCCTTGATTTCAGCCTCTGCCGTGACAGGCGCATTGTTGGCCGGTGCCCACATCACCGCGGCCGGCGGCATGTTTATCGCCGCCAGTGTGGTCGGTATGCTACTGGGCAGAATCCTCTCCCCGAGGCTGCCCGCCAAAGTCATTCAACTGGGCTTTTGCGCCGTGTGCGTTGTGGTTGCAAGCTACCTGATGCTCAAAACCTGGATGTAGAAAGCCCACCGGGGTTAGCCCTGTTCAACCCTTTAGGACGTTCGAGTGTTGAACCGCAACCAAGTCTCGTCCTGCTTCTCATTTTTTCCCTGCCAAGACCTGCTGCTCATTTCGATCATTAAGTTGTCAGTTTCGGTCATTGAGCGGCCGCTGGACTGCTCATAGTCTGTAACCCATGACAGAGGGGCGCCAAAGAGCGCTCACACTTTTCCGTGATCGCTCGTTGTGGAGTTACCGATGACCGCCGCTCATTACCCGCACCTGTTGGCCCCGCTGGACCTGGGTTTTACCACGTTGCGCAACCGCACCCTGATGGGTTCGATGCACACCGGCCTTGAAGAAAAACCAGGTGGTTTCGAGCGCATGGCGGCGTACTTTGCCGAACGTGCCCGGGGTGGGGTCGGCCTGATGGTCACCGGCGGTATCGGCCCGAACGATGAGGGTGGCGTCTACTCTGGCGCGGCCAAGCTGACGACCGAGGAAGAAGCGCTCAAGCACCGTATCGTTACCCGTGCGGTGCACGAGGCGGGCGGCAAGATCTGCATGCAGATTCTCCACGCCGGCCGTTACGCGTATAGCCCGAAGCAGGTCGCGCCAAGCGCCATTCAAGCGCCGATCAACCCGTTCAAGCCTAAAGAGCTGGACGAGGAAGGCATCGAGAAACAGATCCGCGATTTCGTCACCTGCTCGACCCTGGCGCAACAGGCCGAGTACGACGGCGTCGAAATCATGGGTTCGGAAGGTTATTTCATTAACCAGTTCCTCGCGGCCCACACCAACCACCGCACCGACCGCTGGGGCGGCAGCTACGAAAACCGCATGCGCCTGCCGGTGGAAATTGTCCGTCGGGTGCGTGAGGCCGTTGGCCCGAACTTCATCATCATTTTCCGTCTGTCGATGCTCGATCTGGTCGAGGGCGGCAGTACCTGGGACGAAATCGTGCTGTTGGCCAAGGCCATCGAGCAGGCGGGTGCGACGATCATCAACACCGGTATCGGCTGGCACGAAGCGCGAATTCCGACCATCGCCACCAAGGTGCCGCGTGCGGCATTCAGTAAAGTCACCGCCAAGCTGCGCGGTTCGGTGAACATTCCGCTGATCACTACCAACCGCATCAATACCCCGGAAGTGGCCGAGCAGATCCTGGCCGAAGGCGATGCCGACATGGTGTCCATGGCGCGGCCGTTCCTCGCCGACCCTGACTTCGTCAACAAGGCTGCTGAAGGCCGCGCTGATGAAATCAACACGTGCATCGGTTGCAACCAGGCGTGCCTGGACCACACCTTCGGCGGCAAGCTGACCAGTTGCCTGGTCAACCCGCGTGCCTGCCACGAAACCGAACTCAACTACGTGCCGGTCCGGCAGGTCAAGAAGATCGCTGTGGTCGGTGCCGGTCCTGCGGGGCTTTCCGCCGCCACCGTGGCAGCCGAGCGCGGCCATCAGGTGACGCTGTTCGATTCGGCCAGCGAGATCGGCGGTCAGTTCAACGTGGCCAAACGTGTGCCGGGCAAGGAAGAGTTCTTCGAGACCCTGCGTTATTTCGCTCGCAAATTGCAGACCACCAACGTCGAGGTGTGCCTGAACACTCGCGTGGATGTGGCGAAGCTGGTTGAGGGCGGTTTCGACGAGATCATCCTGGCGACGGGGATCGCGCCAAGGACTCCGGCGATTCCGGGCGTCGAGAACGCCAAGGTTTTGAGCTACCTGGACGTGCTTCTGCAACGCAAGCCTGTAGGCAAGCGCGTAGCAGTGATCGGTGCCGGCGGCATCGGCTTCGACGTCTCGGAATTCCTCGTTCACCAGGGCCAGGCCACCAGTCTGAATCGCGACGAGTTCTGGAAAGAGTGGGGCATCGACACACACCTCCAAGCGCGCGGCGGTGTGGCCGGGATCAAGGCTGCACCCCATGCACCGGCCCGTGATGTATTCCTGCTGCAACGCAAGAAATCCAAGGTCGGCGACGGCTTGGGCAAGACCACCGGCTGGATTCACCGCACCGGTCTGAAGAACAAGCAGGTGCAAATGCTCAATAGCGTCGAGTACTTGAAGATCGACGATGAAGGCCTGCACATTCGCATCGGTGAAACCGGTGAGCCACAAGTATTGCCGGTGGACAACATCGTGATCTGCGCCGGGCAGGACCCGCTGCGTGAGCTGCAGGATGGCCTGCTGGCGGCGGGCCAGAACGTGCACCTGATCGGCGGCGCGGATGTCGCGGCGGAGCTGGATGCCAAGCGGGCGATCAATCAGGGTTCGCGGTTGGCGGCTG
>NZ_RCOB01000059.1:0-22785 GCF_004307665.1 Pseudomonas sp. Sample_16 | reverse complement strand
GCGGCGGAGCTGGATGCCAAGCGGGCGATCAATCAGGGTTCGCGGTTGGCGGCTGGGTTGTAATTTGCAGGTTTAGCCTACCCATGGCCATCGCGAGCCTGCTCGCGATGGCTGCCTTTGAGCGACTAGAATGCTGGCTCTTTACCCAGAACCGGCAGCGATGCATTTCTCCTTTAGCGACTGGCTCCCTGAAGCCTCTCTCCAACGCCTCCACCTCGACTGGCTGACCACAGCCGGCATCGAAGTCGCGATCCTGCGTCTGGACCAGATCGATCCGCTGATCAGTGGCAACAAATGGTTCAAGCTGATCGAACACCTCAACATTGCTGCACAGTCCGGCGCCAAAGGCATCATCAGCCTGGGTGGGGCTCACTCCAATCATTTGCATGCACTGGCGGCGGCCGGCCAACGATTTGGCTTTTGCACCGTAGGCCTGTTGCGTGGGCACCCTCAGGAAACCCCTACGGTGAGGGACTTGCAGGCATTCGGCATGCAATTGCACTGGCTGGGTTATGGCGGTTATCGGGCGCGGCATGCAGCGGATTTCTGGGTGCCATGGAAAGCCCGCTATCCCGACCTGCAACCTGTACCGGAAGGTGGCGGCGGTTTGCCTGGGGCGCGTGGCTGCATGCAGCTCAAGGCTCAGGTCTGCAAGCAATTGAGCGCTCTGGGCTGGAGCGATTACGACGGTTGGTGGCTGGCCTGCGGGACAGGAACGACCTTGGCCGGATTGGTACTGGCCGAAGCGGGGGAGCATCAGGTTTACGGTGCACTGGCGGTGCCTGACGATCATGGTGTGAGGCAGCAGGTTGAAGTGATTCTCGAGGAGGCGGGTTTGACAGAACCGGCTTATGAATTACTCGACGCCAGTCGTGGCGGTTTCGCCAAAGTCGATCCGTCGCTGCTCGAATTCATCACGCAAACAGAGCAGGCCTGCGCAATCCCGTTGGAACCGCTTTACACCGGCAAGGCATTGCTGGTGCTCAGGCAGCAGGTCGAAGCAGGCACATTCAAAAAGGGTGCACGCCTGATCTTCGTTCATACAGGCGGTTTGCAGGGACGCCGTGGATTTCAGTGAGTCAGGACGGTTAAGTCACCACACGCTGGCGAAAATGAGCGATCAGATGTAGGCCGATTCTGTTTGTGCTGTATTTTCAGTTTTATGCTTGAGTGATAAAGACCGTTGATTAATATTGGTCGGGCATGGCCGTTATTTAAAGCGAATAACAGTTTTTGGCAGTTAAAATCTTGTAATCAAAGGAATGAGCATGAACGAAAACATGAATGGAGTCCGTGGTGAAGTAACTGAGTACACGTGGGGAAGATTGTGGTCCGACGGGACTCGGGAGTTTAACAATGGCGCCCTTTTGTATGCGGACGGTTCACTCGAGTTTGATGGCCTGACGTTCTATCCTGATGGGGTTATCATCGATGCGGCGGGGCGGCAGGTCGGCCTGGCCGAGCCCATCGACGAGACGCAAGATCTTGGGCAACCAGCGATTGACGAAGAGCCAGGTTCTGTCGAACAAGAGGAAGTGGAAGATGCCGCGAGTCCAGTGGATGAACTTCAAGCGTTGAATATTGAAGATTCGGATGACGTTGAGAGTTACATGTCTCTCGGTGGCGATGAACGTTAATTGATATTGCAATAGTTCAAGTTAAAAAGAGCCGTAGCACTCTGCTGAGTACTACGGCTTTTCTTTATTGATTTTGCGGCATCTCGCCGTTGGCCAGACGTTTGTTGATATCGGCGATCACTTCCGGCAAGTCGGTGATGGTATCGATCATGTAGTGCGGGCGTGAGCCTTCGAACAATGCATGAATGCGCTTGCGTTCGCTGGCAAGTTTGTCGCTGGCCAGTGCGCGATAACCTTCGTAGTCCAGGCCCAGTGCATTGCCCGAGCAAATCAGTGCCACGGTCCACATGCCGGCGCGACGGCCTTCGAGAATGCCCGGTACGGTGTCGTCGATTTTTACGCAGGCTGCGACATCGTCGATGCCCAGGGCAATCACGTTGGCCAGCGCCTGAGCGGGCCATGGGCGTCCATTCGGTACCTCGTCAGTGGCGACGACATGGTCAGCGACGTAACCGTTGGTGGCGGCCAGTTCGACGACTTTATCCATGACTTGTTTTGGATAGCCGGAGCAGGAGCCGATCTTGATCCCTTGCTGGCGCAGGTTGGCAATGGTGTCCAGAGCGCCGGGAATCAGTGCCGAGTGCTCGGCGATTTTTTCGATCTGCAGCGGCATGAAACGTTGGTAGATGGCGGTCACGTCATCGTCAGTCGGTGTGCGGCCAAATACTTTGCGATATCGCTCGGCGACTTGCGGTTGATCGCAAAGGGTGCGGATGTGATCCCACTTGCCCATGCCCATCGGGCCTCGGGCTTCTTCGATGGAGACCTGGACATCGAACTCGGCGAAGGCTTCGACGAAGATCTGCGTCGGCGCGAATGAACCGAAGTCGACGACAGTGCCGGCCCAGTCGAGGATGGCGGCTTGCAGCGTGGTTGGGTTGGTGTAGTTCATGGCAATTAAATTCCTGAGTTGGCAATACGGTTCAATGCAGGAGTGAGCCTGCTCGCGATGGCGGTGTGTCAGTCGACATCAGTGGTGAATGTCAGGCCGCAATCGCGGGCAAGCCCGCTCCCACAGGGGAATGTGGTGTGACTTAAATCTCCAACACTTCCATCTCACGCAGCACTTCGCCAATCGCGGCCACGGCTTCGCGCATTTCGGCCGGCTGAACATGACCAATACAGCCAACGCGGAAGGTTTCGACCTGAGTCAGTTTGCCCGGGTAGAGGATGTAGCCCTTGGCCTTGACCCGTTCGTAGAATTCCTTGAACTGGTAGCGTGGATCTTTCGGCGCGTGGAAGGTGGCGATGATCGGCGCCTGGATCGCCGCTGGCAGGAAACTGCGCAGCCCCAGCTTGCTCATCTCTTGCATCAATGCCTGGCAGTTGGCGGCGTAGCGCTCGTGTCGGGCCGGCAGGCCGCCTTCTTCGTTGTATTGCAGCAGGGCCTCATGCAAGGCGGCGACTACGTGAGTCGGCGGGGTGAAGCGCCATTGGCCGGTCTTGGTCATGTAGGTGTGCTGGTCATACAGGTCCATCGCCAGCGAATGCGAGGTGCCGGCGGCACTGGCCAGGGATTCTTTGCGAGCGAAGACGAAGCCCATGCCCGGCACGCCTTCCAGGCATTTGCCCGAGGCGGCGATCAGTGCATCGAACGGGATCTGTTGAGCGTCGACCGGCAAGGCGCCGAAGGAACTCATGGCGTCGATGATCAGACGTTTGCCGTGTTGCGCGATGACCTCGGCGATTTCGGGCAGCGGGTTGAGGATGCCGGTGCTGGTTTCGCAGTGGATCAGTGCAACGTGGGTGATACCGGCATCGGCCCGCAGCAGACGGTCGACGTCGGCGGCAGTGGTCGGTTCGTCTTCGGCGGTTTCGAAGGTGCTGAACGAGCGGCCGAGCACTTCGCAAATTTTCGCCAGGCGTTTGCCGTAGGCGCCGTTGATCAGCACCAGAACCTTGCCATCGCGAGGCACCAGGGTGCCGATTGCCGCTTCGACGGCAAAAGTGCCGCTGCCTTGCAGTGGCACGCAGTGGTGAGTGGCGGCGCCGTTGATGATCGCCAGCAGTTGCTCGCAGAGGCTGGCGGTCAATTGGTTGAAGCGGTCATCCCATGAACCCCAGTCAACCATCATTGCCTGGCGGGTGCGGGCCGACGTGGTCAACGGGCCAGGGGTGAGCAGGATAGGGGCGGCAATACTCATTCTCGTGTCCTCGCATTCGATGGGATGAAGCGTTGGTGCCTAAATTGCAATTTGCCGGACTATCAATCAAATTGTTTGTTGTTATGCCAGCCATCAGTGAGGGTTATCCATGAACCTGTTCCAGCTTCGCGCCTTCGATGCCGTGGCCCGAGAGGGCAGCTTTACCAGAGCGGCAGCGCGCCTGTTCATCAGCCAGCCGGCGGTGACCGGCCATATCAAGGCGCTGGAGGAGCATTACCAGATCACGCTGCTGCGCCGTACCGCACGACGGGTGGAGCTGACCGAAGAGGGCACCAAACTGGCGGCGATTACTCGGGCGATGTTTGGTCTGGCGGACGAGGCGCAGGTGATGCTGGAGGCCAACCGGCAGTTGCTGACCGGGCGTCTGGAAGTGGCGGCGGACGGCCCGCACATGGTCATGCCGATGCTTGCCAGCCTGCGTGCGCGTTATCCGGGGATCACCGTGAATTTGCGCCTGGGCAATGCTCAGGAAACGTTGGCGGCGCTATTGTCCGAACATGCCGACGTGGCGGTGCTGACCGAGGTCGAGCCGCGCAAGGGCCTGCATCTGCAAGCCCTGAGCGAATCACGCATCTGTGCATTGGTGCCCGATGGGCACCCGTGGGCGCATCGAACCCAAGGCGTGCCGCTCAAGGAACTGGACCAAGTGATCATGGTGTTGCGTGAGCCGAGTTCGATTACCCGGCGCACGTTCGATGAGGCGTGCGCCCAGGCCAGGATCAACCCAAGAGTGCTGCTGGAGCTGGACAGTCGCGAAGCGGTGACCGAGGCGGTTGCGGCGCAGTTGGGGGTCGGCGTGGTGTCGTCGGTGGAGGTCAGCCATGATCCGCGGGTGGCGGCGGTACCGATCATTGGCGAAGGATTGGTGAACCGGCACATGATGGGGTGCATGGAGCGGCGGCGGGATTTGCGTTTGATTCAGGCGTTTTTCGAGTTGGCGCCTGGGGGGTAGACCGAGGTGCGCCCATCGCTGGCAAGCCAGCTCCCACAGGTTTTGTGTCGTCCACAAGATTAGTGGTCAACACAAATCCCTGTGGGAGCTGGCTTGCCAGCGATGAGGTCGGCCCTGCCTAAACAAGACTCTCGCGCACCATTTCCAGAAAAGTCGCCACCACCCGCCGCGAACTCTGCTCGCGCAAACACACCAACGTTTCGGTCAACCGCCGCTTGCAATCGGTGATCGGCAGTGCGCAAACCCTCGAGTCCGCACCGAACTCGGCCGCCGAAACCACGCCCACACCGATCCCGACCACCACCGCCTCCCGTGCGGCTTCGCGGCCTTCCACCTGAATCGCCGGGCGGATGCGCAACCCTGCGCCGGCCATTTCTTCTTCCAGGGTCTGACGGGTGACCGAGCCGATTTCCCGCAGCACCAACGGCGTGTCGTCAAGGTCCGAGAGGGTGATGGACTCGCGGTCGGCCCATGGATGATGGCGTGATACGAACGCCACCATCGGGTCGTTGCGCAGGGGCAACGAGAGCAGGCGCTCATCGCTGACATCGCGTCCCAGCAATGCCAGATCGGCTTGATAGTTGAAGAGCCGGAAGAGTGATTCATCGGTGTTGCCGGTTTCGATCTTCACGCTGATGCCCGGGTAACGCTCGCAAAACCTGGCGATTTGCGGCAACACATGCACAGGCGCGTCCACCGCCAGAATCAGGCTGCCGGTCTGCAAGGCCTGGGAATCCTGCAACAGCTCCTGGGCCTCGGCTTCGATCACGAACAACTTTTGCGTGACGCCGAGCAAACGCTCGCCCAGATCGGTCAGGCGTACCGAGCGCTTGTTGCGATGGAACAGCAACACGCCGTAGCGTTCTTCGAGCTTGCGCACCTGGTCGGAAATCGCCGGTTGCGTGAGAAATAGCCGCTCGGCGGCTTTGGTAAAGCTTCCGTGCACGGCCACGGCATGGAAGGCTTTGAGTTGGGCGTGGGAAACCGACATGGGAATCTCCATTAACAAGCTGAGCTTATTTTGGAAATACGATAAATCGATTTCATTTATTTATCAGTCATTGTTTTTATGTACCTCAGCCCTGGTGACTGTCAGTCGAACAGCAGTGGGGTGCCATGAGCCTGGTGGATCAACAGGACTCATCTGACCGCAATCGCCTACAGGGACAAGGTGATTTCGCAGTGCTCAACAATAAAAAAGACAGGCGTTTTCATTTAATTCTGCCGGCACACTCAACCCTGAGGTCAGAACCACAATGAACAAGCACATCGGCACCATCAAGCGTTGGCGCGTGCAGATTTTCGCGATCACCTGGCTCGCCTACGCCGCTTTCTACTTCACACGCAAAGCGTTTTCAGTCGCCAAGCTGGGGATCGGCGAAGACCCGACGTTCATGCTCGACAAAATGGCCATGGCCAACCTCGACGCCATCTACCTGACCGCTTACGCCGTTGGCCAATTCACTTGGGGCATCCTCGCAGACCGTTTCGGGCCACGGGTCGTGGTGCTCGGCGGCTTGGTCATCTCCGCCGCGGCGGCGCTGGTGATGGGCAACTTTGCAACACTGCCGATCTTCGCGACCTGCATGCTGATTCAAGGCCTGGCGCAGTCCACCGGTTGGTCGGGACTGTGCAAGAACCTCGGCAGTTTCTTTCCCTCGGAGCAACGTGGGCGTGTGCTGGGCTTATGGAGTTCGTGCTACGCCTTCGGTGGTCTGGTGGCCTCTCCGTTTGCTGGCTGGTGGGCGTACACACTCGTCGGCAGCTGGCATGCGGCGTTCATTTCCAGTGCGGCGGTGGTTGGGCTGGTTGCCGTGCTGTTCTTTATTTTTCAACGCAACAAACCCCAAGACGTCGGCTTGCCGGCAGTTGAACCTGAGCCTGAGCTGACCGCCGAACAGGCCGACGCGCAAAGCAGAATCAGCATGTGGGTGCCGTTGAAGGAAATCCTGCGCAATCGCACGGTGCTGGTGTTGGGGCTGGCGTATTTCATGCTGAAACCGGCGCGCTACGCGATTCTGCTGTGGGGGCCGGTGATTGTTTTCGAGCAGATGCCCTCGGTGGGCAAGGTCGGGGCGGCGATCATTCCCACCGCGTTTGAGTTGGCAGGGTTGCTCGGGCCGATCCTGATTGGCCTGGCCTCGGACAAACTGTTCGGCGCCCGACGCATGCCGGCCTGCGTGATCAGTCTGTTGGCGTTGACCGTATCCCTGGCGTTTTTCATGGGTGCCCTGCACACCGGCAGCGTGGTACTGGTGGTGGCGCTGTTGTTCGTCATGGGCCTGACACTCTACGGGCCGGACTCGATGATAAGTGGCGCTGCCGCCATCGACTTCGGCACTGCAAAGGCAGGCGCGACAGCGGCCGGGTTCGTCAACGGCTGCGGTTCGGTCGGGGCTATTCTCGGTGGTTTGCTGCCGGGCTACTTTGACACCGTTACCGTATTCATCGTCTTTGCCGGCTGTGCGATGTTCTCCGCACTGGTACTGATCCCACACTGGAACAGCCGCCCCAATGGCATGGGTACTCAATTCGCCTGCGTACCCAATCAAGCGATAACCGTCAAACCTCTGGGTACCTGAATCCTTTCCCTCGTCGCCTGCTGCATCTGCGGCAGGCCGGCTTCCGGCGAAGCTTGCAGCCATCGTTGGCAAATCCTGACTTTTCATGGCTTGAGGTCGGTGCGATTGACCAGCCAATCGAGTAACAAGCGGGTATCGCTGCGCGGCTTTTGCTGGCGAACTGCTGGAGTCGAAGGGTGTTGTCTGAAGCTCGCGCAAAAGACTGGGCGGTCGGGGTCGCTGTCGATGAAACTGACCAGCCCGTCGCTACCCGCCAGGGGCATGCCGGTCGGATTGAACCCGGTGTTCGCAGTCGACAGCACGACCGGCAACCAGAGGTCGGCAGGTGCTTCGCAGTCGCTGGTTGTCGCCGGCCACAGACGTACCTGGATTCGCCCTTGATCATCCTCAATAGCCGGCTTGCCCGCCTGACCACACACCCGGGCAGGCTGGAAACCGGTGATGCGCGGCCGGTCTTGTTCAAGCGCCGGCCGGAAGACCGTTGACCAGGGAATGGCGCAAAACTGATTGTGGTAATGCCGGGGCGTGCTTGGGCAAGCCTGCTCCAGAATCGAATCCTGCCGCCCTTGATGCTGTGCCTGAATGACCAGCCATTGATCGTTGAAACCCCGCAACGGATGTTCCGCCACCTGCACGATGCACCCGCTGCGCAATCGGCAGTGGTTGCTCTGCCCATGGACTTTCACCTGCTGACTTCGCAGGCGCTCCAACTGCCGTCGACCCAGTTGCTCGCGATGACGCTGTGGGTGAACAGGGCTGGTCACCGAGCGCGGCGAAGAGTGATTGACGGCGCTATCCCCGATAGCTGCAATAGCGCGATTTCGGGCATCCACCTGGAGCGGCAAAGACAATAAATCGTGGCGCTGAAACAGTTCGCTGATCACCGGTGATTGAGCGATCGTGAGCATGTCGTTTTGAAAGGGCATCAGCAGCGGTTCCTGCGGGAAACTCAAGCTGTCATCGGCAAAAATCAGAACATGGCCGGCCCGGTGATGTTCGAAGTGGTAGTGAATGCCTTCTTCCTCGCACAGCCGTTGCAGCAGCGCGAGATCGCTTTCCTCGTACTGAATGCAAAAAGGTCGCAGGGGATAGTGGCTGTCTTGGAGCTCGAAGCGGAAGCTGCTGTCGGGTAAACCATGTTCTTGCAACAGTCGACCCAGGATCATCGGCACACTGAGGTGCTGGAAAATGCGTCGTGATCTGTGCCGCTCCAGCGCCTGAAGTGCAGGCACCAGTATCAGTTTGTAGCCCACCCGCTGATGGCCGCGATGTTCGTGGCTGGCGCTGTGCAGTACGCCATGAATGTAGTGGCCATGGCCGATAACCAGAAGTGCCGGTTGTTGCAGCAGCCGCTCAAGGGGCAGGCCCGGAGCGAGGCCGATGGCTTCGATATCGAATCGATAGGGTTGATTGAGAGCCTCGCGGCCACTGAACTGCACCACCTGCAAACTCAAGTTGTCGTCGAGCAGTGTCAGGGTGAAGGGACTTTCCTTGTCGTTGTGCATTGATCGCGCTTCTACCGAGGAGTACGGGTGCGAAGGGTACGAAACCATGACCCTTGATAGTCATCGCGAATCGTAGTTTCAGAAATGCCCTACAAAAGCCGGTGAAGATGTCGATCCTGCCGTTGAGAATTTTTGGTCGATTGCCAACTTTAGGCCGTATAAACTTGGCGCCATGCGTCGGCCAATAGATGTCTCGGCGCCATAGACAAGAGAGTGAGTAATGGGCGCACAGTGGAAGGTTAAACACAAAGAAGCGGCAGCTAACGCCAAGGGCAAGATCTTCGGCAAACTGGTGAAAGAAATCACCATTGCTGCACGCAACGGTGCCGATACCGCCACCAACGCACACTTGCGTCTGGTGGTGGAACAGGCCAAGAAAGCATCGATGCCCAAGGAAACACTGGACCGCGCCATCAAGAAAGGTGCGGGCCTGTTGGGCGAAACCGTGCAATACCATCGCGTGACATATGAAGGGTTTGCACCGCATCAGGTGCCGTTGATCGTTGAATGCGTGACCGACAACATCAACCGCACCGTCGCTGAAATCCGCGTCGCATTCCGCAAGGGCCAGTTGGGCGCCTCCGGTTCGGTGGCCTGGGATTTCAACCACGTGGGCATGATCGAAGCCTCGCCGGACACCCCGGATGCCGATCCGGAAATGGCTGCGATCGAAGCCGGTGCCCAGGATTTTGAACCGGGTGAAGAGGGCGCGACCCTGTTCCTGACCGAGCCCACCGACCTGGATGCGGTTCAGAAAGCCTTGCCTGAGCAGGGTTTCACCGTGCTGTCGGCCAAACTGGGCTACCAGCCGAAGAACCCGGTCAGCGGCCTGAGCGACGAGCAGATGGCTGAAGTCGAAGCGTTCCTTGAAGGCCTCGATAACCACGATGACGTGCAGGACATGTTTGTCGGTTTGGCGGGTTAATTTGTTTCGCCAGTGACACCGTCATCGTCGGAACGTCGCCCGGAGCAAGCTCGCTCCCACAGGTTTTGCGCTGTCCCTGTGGAAGCGGGCTTGCCCGCGATTGACCGCATAGCGGTCACCCGCACCTCAATTGCTGCAAAATCTCGTTAAACCCCGGCCGCATCAACACATCCGGCTGACAGCAGCGCTGCTGCAACGCATCAAGCCGCAGTCGATCCGCATCGCTCAATCCCGAGTCGATCCTTTCCAGCAATTCCCCCAGCAGCACCCCGAACGCTCGCACTTCGATCCGCTGCAATGCACGGCTTTCCAGGTTGTCCTGGGTGGCATGGAATGACGCTGCGCCAAAGTCTCCCAGCAGGCAATTCCCGTGTTCGTTCCACAGGATGTTGTGGCCGTAAAGGTCGCCGTGAGTGATGCCACGTCGGTGCAGATGCCCGGCCACTGAAGCGATACCACGCGCGATACGCAGGGCGACAGCGGCGCTGAAGCGGGTGTCATCGGCATAGACGTCACGGCTGCAGGACGCCAGGCTCGGCAGCCCGGCGAGGTTGCGATGGCTCGGGGCGATCAGCTGCATCACCAGCCCGTCGGTTTGTTGCGGGTGATCGACAATCCGGCCTTCTACGCGGATCAGGTTGGGGTGAATGCCAGCGGTGATGCAGGCGTTCATTTCGTGCAGCGGCGAGCCATCGCTGGTCATTTCGCCTTTGTAGAGTTTGACCGCTACCGTTGTGGCGGGCTGGCCGGGTTTCGCCCAGGAAGCGCGATGGATCACGCCGGAAGCGCCTTCGCCCAGTTGTTGTTCCAGTTGCAGTTGCGACCAGGCAATGCTCGGTGTGGCTTCGAGGGCGGTGGCATCGGCTTCGGTTTCCAGCGGGTTGCCGGCGTAGGCCAGCCAGCTCAGGCTCGGCAGGCGCAGCAGCCATTCCGGCAGCGCGGTCAGGCGGTTGGCGGCAATGCGGATCAACTCGAGTCGATGGCAGTTACGCAGACTGTCGGGTAACTGTCGCAAGCGGTTGCCCGCCAGCATGAGTTTTTGCAAGTGCGGACGTTGACCAAGTTCGCTCGGCAGTTCACTGAGGCAATTGTCGGTCAGGATCAGCCAGCGCAACAGCGGCGGCAGCGCCTCTGCCGGGACGTGTTCGATGCGGTTGGCCTTGAAGCCGACCATGGTCAGCGCCGCACATCGGCCCAGGCAAGCCGGCAGTTCGGTAAACCGATTGTCCGAGCAGAACAACACCTGCAAACGGCTCAGGCGATGCAGATCGTCCGGCAGCTGGGTCAAGGCATTGCCGCTGAGGTTGAGCACTTCCAGCGAGTCCGCCAGGTCGAAAATTTCCCGGGGGAACTGTGTCAGGTTCTCGCTGAGGTCGAGGCGAGTGATGCCTGCCAGCGTACCGGCGCGCAGTTGTGCAACGGTGTGCATGAACGGGTTCGCTATTTGATCGAAGGAATGGGCGGCATGATAGCGGGAAGAACGCGTCGGTGGCGCTACCGTCGATGCAAACCCCGCCTCAAACCGGTTCCCGAACCTCTTTGAGCTGCCCCAGCCGGCTGCGCGTGCGAGCCAGATCGATGGCATCGGCGTGCAGGCTTTCGCGCAATGAGCGCTGGCCGAGCAGAATCAAATGTTTGTCCTGATCGTACAAAACGTCCACCAGGTTGATGAAACGCTGCTGGGCGGCAATCGAGCAGTCGGCCAGATTCGGCAATTGATCGATGATCCAGTGATCGAAGCGTCGGCACAGTTCCAGGTAATCCATGACGGCCGTAGGCTGATCGCAAAGATCAGCGAAGTTGAAACCGACGGCGCGTCCCTCGCAGTAACGGGCGGGCAAATGACGAGTGCCGACAGCCAGGGCAATGGACGCTGCGCCCATCGCCGGCAGGTTTGCCGCATGACGCTGCGCCGGTGTCGCGGGCCAGACGTATTGGCCTTGGGTGAACAGTTGCTGTGCGTGGGTTCTGGCATGGCTGCGGTAGTCGTGTGGCCCGCCGACTTCCATCACCAGCATGCGCGCGTTGATCAGGTCGATCACCGGTTTGAAACGCGCGTGGTACAGCGGGTTGGGCAATAGACCTTCCGGCGGGTAGTTGGACGTGACCAGCAGCAGGATCTCGCGGCGAAACAGCGCCTTGAACAGCCGCGTGATCAGCATGGCATCACCGATGTCGTGAACGTGAAACTCGTCGAAACACAGCACGCGGCAGTCGCTCAGCATTTCATCGAGCGTGGTGGCCAGCGCATCCGCTTGCTCACGATGGCCGAACATCCCTTGGTGTAGCCGGGCGAAGAACTCATGGAAGTGCACGCGCTGCTTTTGCGCAAGCGGGATGGCTTGGAAAAAACCGTCGAGCAGCCAGCTCTTGCCGCGGCCCACGGCGCCGTGCAGATACAGCCCGGGAAGGTTTTTTGAACCGCTTTCAAGCATTGAACGGGCGTGCTGCGCCATGCAGTCGATCACCCTTTGCTGGCTGTGACTGAGGGTGTAGCCCTGGGCGCAGGCTTTCTGCTGAAAGTGGTCGCGGATGAGCCGTTCGCTGGCCGAGCCACTGGAAGACGCAGTCGACGCCTTGCCGAAGAGGCGACGCAACGATGGCCAGCGTGATGCGAGTCGCGAACGGTTGGTCGGTCGAGCGGCCACTGTAGATATCACCCCGTAAACTTCTGGCAGGCCCCCGGCCTGCGGCGGCATAGTTTAACCAGTTGGATAATTTTGCTTCCAGTTGTGCCGACGAAAACCCGAGAATCAAACCCCTGCAGGAGCAAGCAGGCTCGCTCCTGCAGGTTTGTGTTATCGGCCTCGGCAATCCCTACCGCTCAATGCTCCGATTCCAGCGGGCATTCCACGCCGGGCGCTGTTCGTTGACCTGGTCCCAATCCACCGCAATCGCGGTTTCCAGGTATTGCTTCATCGCCTCGACCTGCCCACGGGTGCGGTCGGTGGTGGGGGTGTTCGGGTTGGAGGGGATCTGATCCCCGTCTTCGAGCGCAGCAGCCTGGGCTTGTGGCGTGAGCAGGAACGCGGCGAGTTTTTGCGCGAGTTCCGGTTGTGTGTTGTTGGCGATCGCGCATTCGGCGACGTTGAGCACCACCGCGCCTTCTTTCGGCTGCGCGTACTCCACCGGCATACCCTTGAGTTTGAGCGCAGTGACCTGGGTCGGGGTCAGCGGGAACAACGCGGCTTCGTCGGTTTGCAGCATTTCGGAAATTTTCGCCGAACTCGGAATGTACTCCAGCACGTTGCGCCCGACGCTGTTTGGCCAGGCTTTGAAGCCCGGGTCGACGTTGGTTTCAGTACCACCCTGTATCCGGTTGAACATCAGGAAACCATGCAAGCCGAACGTCGACGAGGCCATCGACTGGAACACCAGCTTGTCTTTGAAACGCGGGTCGGCCATGTCCATCCACGAGGTTGGTGCAGCCCAGCCTTTCTCTTTGAACAGACGCGTGTTGTAGGCCAGCCCGGTGACGCCGAGGCTGACGGCTACCGCTTCATCCTTGATCCGTCCCTTGGCCGGAATCTGTTGCAGGGTCGGGCTGTCCTGCAGTTTGTCGCACAGGCCCATGGCGATGGCGCGGTACATGATGCCGTCGTCGAGGAACATCACATGCATCTGCGGGTTGCCTTTGCTGGCCTGGACTTTGGCCAGGATGTCGGCGGAGGTGCCGGGCACGATGACCACTTTGACGTTGTTGGCCTTCTCGAAATCTGGCAGCACTTTGTCGGCATAGAGCCGCTCCATGGTCCCGCCGTTCATGCCCAGGTAAAGCGTCGGTTCGGCGTGAGCCTGGGTGACGCTGAGCAGGGCGCTCATGCAGGACAAACCGAGCAGAGCAGTGCGTTTGACGTTTTTCATTGGCGCGACCTTCCTCTATCAAGCTACGGAAATGGAGTGAAAACGGTTGATGGAAAACGCATCCAGCGACGTCTTTGGCGCGCCGCTACAGATGATCTCGCTGAGTGCCTGGCCCACCGCGGGGCCGATCTGGAAACCGGCGCCGGCAAAGCCAAACGCATGCAACAGGCCCGGCCGGGTACGACTGTGGCCGATCACCGGTTGGCGATCGGGCAGGTAACCTTCGGTGCCACTCCAGGTACGGATCGCCTGGGCCCCTTCAAGGAACGGGTAGAGTTCGACCGCCTGGCGGAGGATTTCCAGCACCGCGCTTTGGCCGGGGCGGGCGCGGGCGTCGTCCAGGGCAAACCCTTGACCACCACCCAGCACGCAATTGCCACGTGCGACCTGGCGGGCATAGATACCGCCCCCCTCGACGCCGGTGCTGGCATCCATCACCAACGGCAAGGGTTCGGTGACCAGCATCGCCGGATACCCGGAGTGCATCGGCACCGGTTCGCCGAATTGTGCAGCCAGGTTGCCGGCCCAGGCACCTGCGCAGTTCAACAACCACGGGGCGCGCCATTCCAGTCCGCTTTGGCTGCGAACACGGAAACGCTGGCCGTCATGTTCAACTGCGCTCACCGCACACTGCTCATGCACCTGCGCACCATGCCGCCGTGCCGCCTGCGCAAACGCGGGGGACACCAGCCGCGGGTTGGCATGTCCGTCATCCGGGCAATACGAAGCGCCTACCGCCACGTCACCAACCCATGGAAAACGGGCGCGCAATTGCGCACGGTCCAGTAGTTGCAGATCAAGGCCGAAACCCTGGCTGCTGGCGGCGTAGTCTTGCAGTGCGCGCAGATCATCCAGGCTGCGTGCCAGTTTCAGATGACCGCTGCGTTGATACTCACCGTCGATGCCGATCAATTGTGGCAACTGCGCCCAGAGGGCATGGGCTCGTTGCGACAATGGCAACTGTGACAGCGGACGGCCCTGGCGTCGCACGCCGCCGTAATTCACTCCGCTGGAATGCGAGCCGCAAAAATCCCGCTCCAGCAGCGCGACCCGCTGACCGCCCTTGCTCAGGAACAGCGCGGCGCAAGACCCGACAATGCCGCCACCGATGATCACCGCGTCGACTTCGATCATGCTTCGATCTCCAGGCCAAACGGCAAAGGCTTGATCGGCGCTTGTGTCCGCAGCCGGCCGATCCCGGACACTGCACGCCCGCTCTCGCAGGCAATGATTTCCGCGGCAGCGGCGCCACACATCCGGCCCTGGCAGCGGCCCATGCCGACCCGGCAGTGCGCCTTGACCCGATTGATTTCCCAATGCCCTTCACGCACGACTTCGCGAATTTCGCCGGCGCGGACTTCTTCGCAGCGGCAAACCATCACGTCATCGGCGGCATCCGCAGCCCAGTGTTCGGGAAAGGCAAAGGCGCGTTCCAGCCCCTGGCGAAAATCGCCGATGCGCGACAACGCCTGTTCCAGATGCGCGGCGCGTTGCGGCTCGATCAGGTAGCCAATGTCTTCGAGCAATGCCAACGCGGCGCGCTCGCCGGCCATTTCTGCAGCGTCGGCGCCCATGATGCCGGCGCCGTCACCGGCCAGGTACACCTGGGCAACGCTGCTGCGTCCGGCACTGTCTCGCGTTGGCAGCCAGGCGCGGTTGAGGGGGTTCCAGGCGAATTCACAGCCGAGCAGGTCAGCCACTTGGGTTTCGCTGCGCAGGCCATGGGCAAAAGCGACAGCGTCACAGTCCAGTCGGTGTTCCGCGTTGGCGCGGGTCCAGCTCAGTGATTGCACACGGTGTCCGCCGTCGATGCGACTCAGTGTGGCGCCCTGATGCACCGCAATCCCATGGGCGGTCAGCCAGCTGCGGTAATAGACACCTTTGGCCAGCGTGGCCGGTTGTGACAGCAAGCCGGGCAGGGCGCGCGCCTGGGCGCTGAAGGGCGAAGTGTCGAGCACCGCGACGACATTCGCGCCGGCCTTGGCGTATTGATAGGCGACGAGGTAAAGCAACGGTCCGCTACCGGCGAATACCACGCGCTCACCGATGGCGCAGCCCTGGAATTTCAAGGCGATTTGCGCAGCGCCGAGGCTGTAGACCCCAGGCAACGTCCAGCCCGGCACCGGCAGAATGCGGTCGGTGGCGCCCGTGGCGACGATCACCCGGGAAAACTCCAGACGCGCGGCGCGGCCGTCGTGCAAGGTATCGAGAGCGCCGTCTTCGGCGTTCCACACCAGTGTCTGCGGACGGTAGTCGAGCTGCTCGCGCAGTGTGTCGATAGTCCGGTGCAAAGCGCCGGCCTTGCGCGCCTCGAAGCCATAAAGCTTGACCGCAGAGCGTTTGAAATTGGCCGGTTGGCGCCGATAAATCTGCCCGCCGCCACGCGCCGCTTCGTCCAGCAGCACTGGGCGCACGCCATGGGCAACCAGGGTTTGTGCTGCACGGATACCCGCAGGACCGGCGCCGATGATGACAACGGGTTTCATAGACAGCGTCCCGGTTCGCGGTTGATCTGTTGTCCGGCTTCCAGCAGGGTCGAGCAGGCGCGTACGCGGCGGCCATCGCCCAGGCGCACCCAGCAGTCCTGGCAGGCGCCCATCAGGCAGAATCCGGCGCGGGGTTCGGCGCTGAAGTCGCTGCCGCGCAAGTGTTCGCCACAGGTCAGCAGCGCCGTCAGCAAGGTGTCGCCGAGCAGGCCGCTGGCCGGTTGGCCGTCGAGGGTAAAGTCCAGGGCCGGGCGGTCGCCTTCGGCCAGTCGTTTCAGCAGAGCCATGGCGTCCTCATTGTTTCCCTACCAGAACCCGATCCAGGCCATAGACCCGATCCAGCAAAATCATGGTCAGTGCCGTCAGCGCGATGACCAGTGCCGATACCGCCGCCATCATCGGATCGATGGATTCGGTGGCGTACACGTACATGCGCACCGGCAAGGTCTGCGTGGCCGGCGAGGTGACGAAGATCGACAGCGTGACCTCGTCAAAACTGTTGATGAATGCCAGCAGCCAGCCGCCGGCCACACCGGGCAGAATCATTGGCAATGTGATCTGCCGGAACAGCGTGAAGCGACCGGCTCCCAACGATTGCGCGGCATATTCGGCACTGCGATCCAGGCCGATGGCCGAAGCCAGGACCAGTCGCAGCACATACGGTGTGATCACCAGCACGTGGGCGAAAATCAGCCAGGCGAAGCTGCCGTTGACCCCCATCAGCGCAAACAGACGCAGCAACGCCACCCCGAGTACCAAGTGCGGAATGATGATCGGCGACAGGAACAACCCGTTGAGAAAATCCCGGCCGGGAAACTCGAAACGGGTGATCGCCAGCGCGGCAGGCACGGCCACCAGCGTCGCCAGCGAGGCGGCGCTGAACGCCAGAATCAGGCTGTTGTAGAACGCATCGACAAAGTCGGCGCGTTCGAACACGGCACGGAACCAGCGCAGGGAAAACTCCGTGGTCGGCAGGCTCAGGGTGTTCTCCGGGGTGAAGGCCACCAGGCACACCACCACCAGCGGCGCCATCATGAACAGCACCACCAGGGAATGAAACAGCAGGGCGAAAGGACCGTTCCTGGACATGACGAATTATCCCAATGACTTCTTGTAGCGGCCTTCGATCATGCGGTTCCACGACAGCATGATCAGCAGGTTGATGAGCAGCAGGGCCACGGCAATTGCCGCGCCCATCGGCCAGTTGAGCTCCGACAGGTACTGGTCGTAGATCAGCGTGGCGACCATCTTCAGACGGCGTCCGCCGAGCAGGCCGGGAATCGCGAAAGAGCTGGCGGCGAGGCCGAATACGATCAGCGTTCCGGACAAAATGCCGGGCATGACCTGCGGCAGCACCACCTGGCGGATCACCGTGAAGTGACTGGCACCCAGTGAAAGCGCAGCCTGCTCAGCGGCGGGATCGAGTTTTTGCAACGAAGTCCAGACCGGAATGATCATGAACGGCAGCATCACGTGGACCAGTGCAATCACCACCGCGAACGGCGTGTAGAGCAGTTTCATCGGCGAGCCGCCGAGCGCTTGCAGGGTCTGGTTGACCAGGCCATCGGCGCCGAGCAACAGGCTCCAGCCGAAGGCGCGTACCACCACCGAAATCAGCAGCGGAGTGAGGATCAGGATCAGGAAAATCGAGCGCCATGGGGTGCCCATGCGGCTGAGGATGTAAGCCTCGGGGACGCCGATCAGCACGCAGAGCAGGGTGGTCAGAGCGCTGATCCACAAGGTCCGCAGGAAGATTTCATAGAAATACGGATCGCCCAGCAGGCTGCTGTAGTGCTCGACGGTGAAGGCGTTGCCGTTGATCCCTTTGCTGTAGTCGAAGACGTTGAACGACAGCACCAGCGTCAATGCCAGCGGGATCAGCAGCAGACCGAGGTACAAGGCCAGGGCCGGTGCCGACAGCAAGTAGCCTTGGCGACCCTGGCGGATGGCGGCGAATGCACTCATGCGCTCACCTCGTCGACAGTCAGTACACGCAGCAGTGCGGCATCCCAATCGAGGCCAACGGCTGTGCCTTCGCTCAGCGGTGCCGAGCCATCGTTGCGGCGTACCACGCAGAGTTCACCGAGGGGCGTCGACACGCTGTAGAGCCATTGGCTGCCGAGAAAAAAACGGCTGGCAATCTTGCCCTGCAAGCGTCCATGACCGGCGTCACGCAGATCGATTTTTTCCGGGCGCAGGCTCAAGGTCAGATCACCGTCACCACGACTGCACACCTGAACCCCACCGCTGCTGTCTCGTTCACCGGGCAGCAGATTGGCCTTGCCGACGAAGCCGGAAATGAACTCGGTGCGCGGGTGTTCGTAGAGGGTGTAGGGCGCATCGATCTGGGTGATCCGGCCAGCCTGCATCACCACTACGCGATCACTGATCGACAGCGCTTCGGATTGGTCATGGGTGACCATCAGCGTGGTGATCCCGACTTCGCGCTGGATGCGGCGGATCTCGAATTGCATCTCTTCGCGCAGGTTGGCGTCGAGGTTGGACAGCGGCTCATCGAGCAGCAACACCGGCGGCTGGATGACCAGTGCCCGCGCCAGGGCGACACGCTGGCGCTGACCACCGGACAATTCCCGAGGGTAGCGCTCGGCGTGCTGATCAAGGCGAACCAGTTTCAGCACGCGTTCCACCCGCTGCCGGATTTCGGCGCTCGGCACCTTGCGCATCCGCAGGCCGAAGGCGACGTTGTCCTTGACGGTCATGTGCGGGAACAGTGCGTAACTCTGGAACACCACGCCCAGGCCACGGCTGGCGGGTTTGGCGTGGGTGATGTCGCGGCCATCGAGCACGATGCGCCCACTGGTGACTTCGACGAAGCCGGCGATCATTTGCAGGGTGGTGGTTTTGCCGCACCCGGAAGGGCCGAGCAGGGACACGAATTCGCCTTTTTCCACCGAGAGGTCGGTGGCGACCACGGCGTCGATGTCACCGTAGCGTTTGCCGAGTTTTTCAAGTTGCACAAAAGCCATGACTGCGCCTCCACCTGGGATTGTTATGCGTCGCCCGAAGGCGCGCTTTTTTGTATGGGCAGATACGAAAGATTGTTGCGGGGTGCGTTGGCGCTCGACTTGAGTCGGCTGCCGCTGTTGTTCGAATCGCCCCTGTCTGGACGCAGATTAGGACGAAGACTAGGATGGGCTCAATGGCCTATTTCACTGAGGCGATAACTATTTTCAGTTTTATTCGATCAGTAAATTAATTGTCGAGAAACTACATGTCAGATTCCATTGACCGGAATGAAAGCAAAAATGAAGTCGGTGTCGGCGCCGTCTCACGGTTGTTTGCGGTGCTGCGTGCGTTGGGTGACACCGTCGAAGGCGGGGAGCGTGTGACGCAATTGGCCCAACACATCGGCTTGTCGCAACCGACTACCCACCGTTTGCTGCGCAGCCTGATGGAAGAGGGCATGGTCGAGCAGGACGCGCGCAGCAAACGTTATCGCCTGAGCCTGGATTTTTTCGCCCTGGCGGCCCGCGCAGGTAACAGTGGCAACCTGCGTGAGCTGGTGCGCCCGTCACTGTTGCGGCTGTCGGCATCGTTGGGCGACTCGTTGTTTTTGCTGGCGCGCAGTGGTTTCGATGCGATTTGTCTGGACCGCAGTGAAGGGCCGTTTCCGATCCGTACGTTCACCGGTGATATCGGCGGGCGCGTGGCGCTGGGCGTGGGTCAGGGCAGCCTGGCGATCCTGGCATTCCTGCCGGAGGAGGAGCGCGACACGGTCATCCACTACAACCTGCCGCGGTTGAAGGATTTCCATTTGTACGACGAAGTGTTCCTGCGCTCGGAAGTCGAGAACGTGCGCAAGCTCGGTTACGCCGGGCGCAACACCGGCGTGTTGCAGGGCATGGCCGGGGTGGCCGTGCCGATTCTCGATCGCGAAGGGCGGGCAGTGGCGGCGTTGAGTGTGGCCACCGTGAGCGATCGATTAGGTCCGGATCGTTTGCCGACGGTGGTCGAAATGCTCAAACGTGAAGCGGCGTTGATCGGTCCGCGAATCAACCCGTTTGATCCACTATTGCGACGGCCATCGCAGGTGTTTGGGCAGGTTTGAATTCTCTACCGTCCCCTGTAGGAGTGAGCCTGCTCGCGATAGCGCTCTGTCAGTCAACATTTCAGTGACTATAAGACCGCTATCGCGAGCAGGCTCACTCCTACAGGGGGGATCAGAACCGGCTGGTTTGCCTGAGCATCTGTGCGGCTGGCGTATCGGTCGGACTGACCATCGCATAGTTGTAGCCACCCCCCGACCAATACTCGGCCTGCAAGCCGCCGTCACTGCGACTGCCTCTGGGCAGCAGGTAGTTTTTCGGTCCCGGCGGGCGCACGTAGAAGCTGATTTTCTGCCCGCCCTGATTCTCATAGACCACCATTGCCGCCGGCCCCTGTTCGGTGCTGAGCAAGCGCCCGCTGGCCGGTTTGAAGCCGGCCCCCGACAGGTCAGGCAAGCGATTGGCCTGGGTGAAGTAGCGGTCAAGCCAGCCCTGCATATCGCCATCGTCGCCGGCCTTGTAGTCGGCTGGCAATATCCCTTGCTGGGCAATCAGGCGATAGGCCTGAAGTGCATCGGTCATCGGTAGTTGTGCGCTGGTGAAAGTCATCTCACGGGCTTGCCAGCCACTGTAACCGCCGACGCTGACGGCGATCAGCAACATGGCGGCGCTGGCCAAGTGGCGCCGCGATTGGCGTTTGCGGCGTAGGCGAATCATGGCGGGATCGAGTTCCGGGTTGGCCGGTTGCTGCAACACGCCACTCAGGGCTGCGCGCAGTTGCTGGGCATCTTGCTGCCAGGCTCGCACTTGGGTGGCAACGTCCGGATGACTGGTGAGAAACGCCTCTACCAGACGTCGGTCGTCGTCGCTGAGTTGATGGTCGACGTAGGCGTGCAAGTCGCGCTCGCTTGGGGGCATGCTGATCATTTGAGTCTCCGCAGGGCGGGGCGGGTGATTTCGCCTTCACTGAGTTGGCGCAGGGCCTGGCGTGCCCGGGACAGGCGGGACATCACGGTGCCGGTGGGTACGTCGAGAATCTCGGCGACCTCTTTGTAACTCAGGCCTTCCACCGATACCCAAAGCAGCAGCGCGCGCTGTTCGGTGGGCAGTCGATCGAAGGCGTCGAGGGTCGATTGGGCGATCACGGTGCGTTCCACCGAAGGCTGCGCATCGTCACGCCCGGTGAAAAATTCGAGCATTCGCGCATAACGCCGGGTACGTCGGTGCGCATCGAGAAACTGTCGATACAGAATCGAAAACAACCAGGCGCGCAAATCGCCGTCGGCACGTTTGTCGCCCCAACTCGACAGCGCACGCTCCAGGCTGGCCTGGACCAGATCGTCGGCGCTGCTGGCGTTGCGCGTCAGCGATACGGCAAATCGGCGCAATCTGGGGATGATTTCTCGCAGTTGTTCGTCGATATCGTTCATGAAGTTCTGGCCAGTCACTACGCTGTGTGTGTCGGGAGACGACCGGGGCTTGAGGTTATTCCACGCCGGAAAAAATAAATACCGCACACTGGAATAAACCGGCGTGCGGTTCGTCTGCCTGATTCTTCTCACTTGTGGCCGATGGCCCTGGAGTCTTTCATGGTAGATCGATCATCACCGCCCAACCGGCCCCCCCTGAGCACGGCAAGCCTGATCTTGCGTCTGTCTGGCATCGCCGTGGTCGTTGCTGTCGTCGCCGGGGCATTTGCCTACGTCAACGGCACCTTTGACCCACAGCGCCTGACGCCGAAAAAGCTGATCAATGTGCTGGAGACCAACAACGGTGTGCACCCGGGATTCCGTCGCAACCATTCCAAAGGCGTGTGCGTGATCGGCCATTTCGAGAGCAGCGGCGAAGCGCGCAGTTACTCCATCGCGCAAGTATTCAACGAGCCGCGGACACCGGTGGTCGGTCGTTTTGCCTTGCCGGCCGGTAATCCCTACGCGCCGGACAGCGCCGTGCCGATCCGTAGCATGGCGTTGCGTTTCAATCAGGCCAACGGCCAACAGTGGCGCACCGGGATGAACAGCATGCCGGTGTTCCCGGTGGCCACGCCCGAAGCCTTCTATCAATTGCAACAGGCCCAGTCACCGCTGCCCGCAACTGGCAAACCGGACCCCGCGGCAGTGCCGGCGTTCTTCGGTTCGCACCCGGAAGCCGCGCCGTTCCTGGCCTGGATCAAGACCGCCAAGCCGTCAGCCAGTTATGTCACTGAAACCTACAACAGCGTCAACGCGTTTTATCTGGTGAACGCTGCCGGACAACGCCAGGCCGTGCGCTGGAGCATGGTGCCGGTAGCGCAGGATGCGCCGGGTGCCACTGCGCCTGAGGGCAGCGATTTTCTCGAGAAAGACCTGGTGCAACGCATCGCCGCCGGCCCCTTGCGTTGGCAATTGAACATCATCCTGGCCAATCCTGGCGACCCTGTGAACGACGCCAGCAAAGCCTGGCCTGAAGGGCGCAAAGTCTTGAACGCGGGCACGCTGGTGCTGGAAAAAACCCAGCCGCAACTCAACGGCGAATGCCGTGACATCAACTACGACCCGCTGGTACTGCCCGCCGGTATCGAAGGTTCCGACGACCCGTTGCTGGCCGCTCGCTCGGCCGGTTATGCCAATTCCTACCTGCGTCGCACCAGCGAAGTCAGCCAGTTGCCCGCCGCCAAACAGGA
>NZ_RCOB01000113.1:0-36561 GCF_004307665.1 Pseudomonas sp. Sample_16 | reverse complement strand
TAACCTCTCTCTTTGGACTCAGGGTCAACATACAAGGAGCGAGCCTGCTCGCGATGAACCTGAGGACCCCGCTGGGTGTCAGGTTGCCAGCGTTATCGTTGATACCCATCGCGAGCAGGCTCGCTCCTACAATTTACTTGGGTGGAGTTTAGAGGTCGCAGCCACCGCTTTGAGATTTATCTGCCACAAACAAAAAAACGGGAAGCCCAAAGGCTTCCCGTTTTCGTGTCACGGCGCGATTCAGATCACCTGAACAATCGCATCCGTTACAGCCTTGATGTTGCTCTGGTTCAACGCAGCTACGCAGATACGACCGGTGTCCAGGGCGTAGATGCCGAACTCGTTGCGCAGACGGTGAACCTGCTCAACGCTCAGGCCGGAGTAGGAGAACATGCCGCGCTGACGACCGACGAAGCTGAAATCGCGCTGTGGTGCGTTTTTCGCCAGGGTCTCGACCATCTGGGTGCGCATGCCGCGAATGCGCAGGCGCATTTCGGCCAGTTCGGCTTCCCACTGGGCGCGCAGTTCCGGGCTGTTCAACACGGCTGCAACGATGCTCGCACCATGGGTCGGCGGGTTGGAGTAGTTGGTACGGATCACGCGCTTGACTTGCGACAGCACGCGCGCGCTTTCTTCTTTCGATTCGCTGACGATCGACAGGGCACCCACGCGCTCGCCGTACAGTGAGAACGATTTGGAGAACGAGCTGGAGACGAAGAAGGTCAGGCCCGATTCGGCAAACAGGCGCACGGCTGCGGCGTCTTCGTCGATGCCATCGCCAAAACCTTGGTAGGCCATATCGAGGAAAGGCACGTGGCCTTTGGCCTTGACCACTTCCAGGACGTTTTTCCAGTCCGCCGGGCTCAGGTCCACACCGGTCGGGTTGTGGCAGCAGGCGTGCAGCACAACGATCGAGCCGTTTGGCAGGGCGTTCAGGTCTTCCAGCAGGCCCACACGGTTCACGTCGTGGGTCGCGGCGTCGTAGTAACGGTAATTCTGCACCGGGAAACCGGCGGTTTCGAACAGCGCGCGGTGGTTTTCCCAGCTCGGGTCGCTGATTGCCACGACGGCGTTCGGCAGCAGTTGCTTGAGGAAGTCGGCACCGATTTTCAGTGCACCGGTACCACCCACAGCCTGAGTGGTGATGACGCGACCGGCAGCGATCAGCGGCGAATCATTGCCGAACAGCAGTTTTTGCACAGCCTGGTCGTAGGCCGCGATGCCGTCGATGGGCAAGTAGCCCCGGGAAGCGTGTTGAGCGACGCGAATGGTTTCGGCTTCGACAACGGCGCGCAGGAGTGGAATTTTCCCCTCCTCGTTGCAATAAACACCGACTCCCAGGTTGACCTTGTTGGTACGGGTATCGGCGTTGAATGCTTCGTTGAGGCCCAGGATTGGATCGCGTGGTGCCATTTCGACAGCGGAGAACAGGCTCATTTTTGCGGCGGCTCTGAATGGAGAATGGAGGGACGTGTCGCGCTCCAGCCGAATGCACTAGAGCGGTGCACAAACGGGGAGCTAGTATAGAGGCCATCTGCGATCGATGGCGACAGACGAAACGGCTTTTACGTTAAGTTTTTCCGATTATTTTTCGACCGTTAGTCGATTGGTGTCGTCCAAAGCATTACGCGATGTAGGACGTTTGCCTTGAAAGCGACGGCAATCGGCTCCACATTGAGCGCAATCCAGTTTTTTCCTCGGGCGACATCGGTCGTTTGCGGTCTTTCTCGTTCGTGCCGGTTTTGCCGGCAAGCGTGATCCCAGAGGTTTTACATGTCTGAATTCCAGCTAGTCACCCGTTTCGAACCTGCCGGCGATCAGCCTGAAGCCATTCGCCTGATGGTCGAGGGCATCGAAGCCGGGTTGGCGCACCAGACATTGCTCGGTGTGACTGGTTCGGGCAAGACCTTCAGTATCGCCAACGTAATCGCGCAGGTGCAGCGTCCGACGCTGGTGCTGGCGCCGAACAAGACCCTGGCGGCGCAGTTGTACGGCGAGTTCAAGGCGTTCTTCCCGAACAATGCCGTGGAGTACTTCGTTTCCTATTACGACTACTACCAGCCCGAGGCTTACGTACCATCGTCGGACACCTTCATCGAGAAAGACGCCTCGATCAACGACCACATCGAACAGATGCGTCTGTCCGCGACCAAGGCGTTGCTGGAGCGCAAGGACGCGATCATCGTCACCACGGTGTCGTGCATCTACGGTCTGGGTAGCCCGGAAACCTATCTGAAAATGGTGTTGCACGTGGATCGCGGCGACCGGCTAGACCAGCGCGAATTGCTGCGACGCCTCGCTGACTTGCAATACACCCGCAATGACATGGATTTCGCCCGTGCGACCTTCCGCGTGCGTGGCGACGTGATCGATATCCACCCGGCGGAATCGGATTTCGAAGCGATCCGCATCGAGCTGTTCGACGACGAGGTCGAAAGCCTGTCGGCGTTCGATCCGCTGACCGGCGAAGTGATCCGCAAACTGCCGCGCTTCACCTTCTATCCGAAAAGCCACTACGTGACGCCAAGGGAAACCTTGATGGGCGCGGTCGAAGGCATCAAGGTCGAGTTGAAGGAGCGCCTGGAATACCTGCGCTCCAACAACAAACTGGTGGAAGCCCAGCGCCTGGAGCAACGCACCCGATTCGACCTGGAGATGATCCTCGAACTGGGCTACTGCAATGGCATCGAAAACTACTCGCGCTATCTGTCCGGCCGTGAAGCCGGTGCGCCGCCGCCGACCCTCTACGATTACTTGCCGGCCGACGCCTTGCTGGTGATCGACGAATCCCACGTCAGCGTGCCGCAAGTTGGCGCGATGTATAAGGGTGACCGCTCGCGTAAAGAAACACTGGTGGAATACGGTTTTCGCCTGCCATCGGCGCTGGATAACCGGCCGATGCGTTTCGATGAATGGGAGGCCATCAGCCCGCAAACGATCTTCGTCTCGGCGACCCCGGGCAATTATGAAGCCGAGCACGCCGGGCGCGTCATCGACATGGTGGTGCGGCCGACCGGGCTGGTGGACCCGCAAATCGAAATCCGCCCGGCCCTGACTCAGGTCGATGACCTGCTCTCGGAAATCACCAAGCGCGTTGCCCTGGAAGAGCGCGTGCTGGTCACCACGCTGACCAAGCGCATGGCCGAAGACTTGACCGACTACCTGGCCGATCACGGCGTGCGCGTGCGCTATCTGCACTCGGACATCGACACCGTAGAGCGGGTCGAAATCATCCGTGATCTGCGCCTGGGCACTTTTGACGTGCTGGTGGGGATCAACCTGCTGCGCGAAGGTCTGGACATGCCTGAGGTGTCGCTGGTGGCGATTCTCGACGCCGACAAGGAAGGTTTCCTGCGTTCCGAGCGCTCGCTGATCCAGACCATCGGTCGGGCAGCGCGTAACCTCAACGGTCGGGCGATTTTGTATGCCGACCGGATTACCGGGTCCATGGAGCGGGCGATCGGGGAAACCGAACGTCGTCGCGACAAGCAGATCGCCTTCAACCTGGCGCATGGCATCACGCCCAAAGGCGTGTTCAAGGACGTCGCTGACATCATGGAAGGCGCCACCGTGCCAGGTTCGCGCAGCAAAAAGCGCAAGGGCATGGCCAAGGCAGCCGAAGAGAGCGCCCGCTACGAGGCGGAATTGCGCACACCGGGCGAGATCGCCAAGCGTATCAAGGCGCTGGAAGAGAAGATGTACGCATTGGCGCGTGACCTGGAATTCGAAGCCGCGGCGCAGATGCGCGATGAGATTGGCAAGTTGCGCGAGCGCTTGATCACCGTTTGAGTTTCTTCGTGGTGTCTGTGCGGGCCCCTTCGCGGGCAAGCCTTGCTCCTACAGGTTTGTGTCGTCCTGTAGGCGCCGCCAAACTTGGAGCAAGGCTTGCCCGCGAAGGCCTCGACGCAGTTTCAATGCGCCTCGCCAGCCTTCAACCCCTCGGGTAGTTTCCGGGTCAGCAACACCGCCAGCATGCTGATTCCCAGCGCAATCCCGACAAAGTGAAACGCATCGTTGTACGCCATGATCGACGCCTGCTGATGGGCGATCTCACTGAGCTTGCCCAGCGCCGCAGCCTCGCTTCCAAACCGGTCTGTCAGTGACGCCAACCGCTCCGCCACTTGCGGGTTGGTCGGCACTATCGCCTCGCGCAAGTAATCAAAATAGGTCTTGGTCCGGGCATCCAGCAGCGTGGCGAGGAGGGCGATGCCAATGGCCCCGCCGAGATTGCGCAGGATGTTGAACAGGCTCGACGCGGACCCGGCGTCCTGCGGAAGAATGTAGGCAGTGGCGATCAGCGAAATGGTGACCATGATCAATGGCTGGCCCAGGGCGCGGATGATCTGGATCTGATTGAACTGCGGCCCGGCGAAATCCGGATTCAATACGCCTGAAGAGAAGCTCGCCAGTCCGAACAAACCGAAACCCAGCGTGCACAGCCATTTCGGCGAGACGTATTTCATCAGCTTGGGCACCAGCGGAATCAGAAACAGTTGCGGCACACCCATCCACATGATCACTTCACCGATCTGCAGCGCGTTGTAGTTCTGGATCTGCGCCAGGTACAGCGGCAACAGGTAGATCGAGCCATACAGGCCAACCCCCATCCCGATACTGGAAATGCTCGATAAGCCGAAATTGCGATTGCCGAGGATACCGAGGTTGATCAGCGGATTGGGTTTGGAAAACTGCACGATCACAAAGGTGATCAGACTGATCAGGGCGATGCTGCCCAGCGTCACGATCAGATCCGACTCAAGCCAGTCCTTGCGATGGCCTTCTTCCAGAAACACCTGCAGACAGCCCAGTCCCACACCCAGTGTGACAATGCCGGCGTAGTCGGTGCTTTTCAGCAGTTCCCAATGCGCTTCTTTCTTTTCCAGGCCGTACATCAGGCCGGCAATCATGATCAGTCCGGGCGGAATGTTGATATAGAAGATGTATTCCCAACCCCAATTCTCTGTCAGCCAACCGCCAAGCGTCGGGCCGATGGAGGGCGCGAAGGTGGCGGTCATGGCGAACATGGCCATGCCTTTGGCGCGGTGATGCTCCGGGAGTTTGATCAGTGTGAGAGTGAAGGCCAGCGGAATCAGCGCGCCACCGGTGAATCCCTGCAGGGCGCGGAAGACAATCATGCTTTCCAGGCTCCACGCCATGGAGCACAGCAGGGAAGCGACCAGGAAACCGAGGGACACCCACACCGCCAGACGCCGCGCCGAAAGCAACTGCACGAGCCAGGCGGTGAGCGGGATCATGATGATTTCCGCCACCAGGTACGAGGTGGAAATCCACGAGCCTTCTTCCAGGGTGGCCGACAGTGCACCCTGAATGTCCTTGAGCGACGAGTTGGTGATCTGGATGTCCAGCACCGCCATGAACGCGCCGAGCATCACGCTCATCACCGCAATCCAGTCCCGCCGCGACGGTTCTCCGACCGGGCGGATCAGTTGATCACCGGCCATCGTCAGCGGCGTCTTTGCTGCTCAAGCTGGCGCTGACGTGTTCCGGGGTGTCCTTGATGTTCACCTTGGCGGTGACCGACATGCCCGGGCGAATCTTGCCGCGCAGCGGATTGTCGACGGCGAACGTCAGCTTGACCGGGATCCGCTGTACGACTTTGGTGAAGTTGCCCGTGGCATTGTCCGGTGGCAACAGGCTGAACTGTGCGCCCGAGGCCGCGAACAGGCTGTCGACCCGCGCTTCGATCGGCGTGTCACCGTAGGCATCGAAGATCAGTTCGGCTTTCTGCCCGGGCTGCATGTGGCCAATCTGGGTTTCCTTGAAATTGGCCTGAATCCAGATGTCTTCATCCGGCACGATCGACAGCAGGTAAGCGCCGGCCTGCACATATTGGCCATTGCGCGCGGCACGCTGGCCGATCAGGCCGCTGATGGGCGCGTGAATTTCGCTGCGGGTCAGGTTCAGTTCGGCCTGGGCCAGGTCGGTCCTGGCGTTGGCGATCTGTGCGTCGAGGCGTTTGATTTCGGCGTTCAGCGCGTTGATCTGCTGGCGCTGACCCTGGGCGTCCGCTTGGGCCTTGGCCAGTTGCGAGCGGGCAATGTGGTTGTCGGCGGAGAGGGTGGTCACGCGCTCTTCCGAGACATAACCCGGTTTGCGCAAGGTTTCGGCGCGGTTCAGGTCAATCTGCGAGCGGCCGAGGCTGGCTTGGCTGGAGGCGACTTGCGCATCGCTGGCGGCGATCAGGCTGGCTTGCTGGGTCAGCTTGCTCTGGGCTTGCAGGCGTTCGGCTTGCCGGGTGGCGAGGGCCGCGTTGGCGCGGTCGACAGCGAGGCGGAAGTCATCGCCTTCGAGGCGGATCAGTAGTTGGCCTTTCTCGACGTGCTGGTTGTCCTGCACCAGCACTTGATCGATGCGCGCGCCCAATTGGCTCGACACACGGGTGATTTCGCCCTGCACATAGGCGTTGTCAGTGCTTTCATAAAACCGTCCCTTGAAGAACCACTGGGCAAAGAAACCCCCGGCAATCAGCAGGACGATCAGCAGGAAAATGGAAAGGCGACGCTTGAGTTGGGCAGGCATGGGCAAACTGTAGTCGAGAATATGTAAGAAAAGTTATCAGCAGGTGAATCTGGCATACAGCCGATAAACGGTAAATGGCGTTGGCTGATATTCGGCCATTCACCGCACCGTACGGGCGTTGTAGTCGCAACCTTGGCTTAAATGCCCTGTTCGCTGGAGCGGGACGGGTGTCGCCTGTTACCATTCGCCCTTTGTTTGATCTTCTTTTCGAGACTTGCCATGACCACCGTCCGCACGCGCATCGCGCCATCGCCTACCGGGGACCCCCATGTAGGTACCGCTTACATCGCATTGTTCAATTACTGCTTTGCCAAGCAGCATGGCGGTGAGTTCATCCTGCGGATCGAAGACACCGACCAGTTGCGCTCGACCCGCGAGTCCGAACAGCAGATTTTCGACGCCCTGCGCTGGCTGGGGATCGACTGGAGCGAAGGCCCGGACGTCGGCGGCCCGCACGGTCCATACCGGCAAAGCGAGCGCGGTGATATTTATCAGAAGTATTGCCAGCAACTGGTCGACATGGGCCATGCCTTCCCGTGCTTCTGCACCGCCGAAGAGCTGGACCAGATGCGCGCCGAGCAGATGGCGCGTGGCGAAACCCCGCGTTACGACGGCCGTGCACTGTTGCTGTCCAAAGAAGAAGTGGCGCGCCGCCTCGCTGCCGGCGAGCCGCATGTGATCCGCATGAAGGTGCCGAGCGAAGGCGTCTGCGTGGTGCCGGACATGCTGCGTGGCGACGTTGAAATCCCGTGGGACCGCATGGACATGCAGGTCCTGATGAAGACCGACGGCTTGCCGACGTACTTCCTGGCCAACGTGGTCGACGATCACCTGATGGGCATCACCCACGTACTGCGCGGCGAAGAGTGGCTGCCGTCGGCTCCGAAGCTGATCCTGCTTTACGAATACTTCGGCTGGGAACAACCGGAGCTATGCTACATGCCGCTGCTGCGTAACCCGGACAAGAGCAAGCTGTCCAAGCGCAAGAACCCGACCTCGGTGACTTTCTACGAGCGCATGGGCTTCATGCCTGAGGCAATGCTCAACTACCTGGGGCGCATGGGCTGGTCGATGCCTGACGAGCGTGAAAAGTTCTCGTTGCAGGAGATGGTCGACAATTTCGATCTGAAGCGCGTTTCCCTGGGCGGGCCGATTTTCGACATCGAAAAATTGTCGTGGCTAAACGGCCAATGGCTGCGTGACCTGCCGGTGGAAGAGTTCGCCGCGCGCGTGCAGAAGTGGGCATTCAACTCCGAATACATGATGAAGATTGCCCCGCACGTGCAGGGCCGGGTTGAAACCTTCAGTCAGGTCGCACCGCTGGCGGGGTTCTTCTTTGCCGGTGGTGTCAACCCGGATGCCAAACTGTTTGAATCG
Source organism: Pseudomonas sp. Sample_16 (assembly GCF_004307665.1). Taxonomy (NCBI): domain Bacteria; kingdom Pseudomonadati; phylum Pseudomonadota; class Gammaproteobacteria; order Pseudomonadales; family Pseudomonadaceae; genus Pseudomonas; species Pseudomonas sp. Sample_16. Next base: position 28,644 of record NZ_RCOB01000113.1, on the reverse strand, counting down.
AAAAAGCTGTCGGGTGATCAGGTTCGGCAGTTGATGCAGTTGATCCTCTGGAAGCTCGAAAGCCTGCGTCAGTGGGAGAAGGACAACATCACCGCGACCATTCAGGCCGTGGTCGAGTCCCTGGAGCTGAAGCTGCGTGACGCCATGCCGCTGATGTTCGCTGCGATTACCGGTCAGGCCAGTTCGGTATCGGTGCTCGATGCGATGGAAATCCTCGGACCTGACCTGACCCGTTTCCGTCTGCGCCAGGCCATTGACCTGCTCGGTGGCGTGTCGAAGAAAGAAAACAAGGAGTGGGAAAAGCTCTTGGGCGCTATTGCCTGATTGCGTTTGACTCTGCAGGGGCTGCCGAAGGCCGCGATCTTTTGATCCCGATCTTCGGCGCTTCCCCCGGATTTTCGGGGGGAGGGCGGTAAGTGGTTGTTATGTCGGCAAAAAATTTTAAATTTTTTGAAAAATAAGTTTGACAGGCTTCCGATACGCCCTTAAGATTCGCCCCGTCCTCAGCGATGACATCAACGATGAGGGGCTATAGCTCAGCTGGGAGAGCGCTTGCATGGCATGCAAGAGGTCGACGGTTCGATCCCGTCTAGCTCCACCAATTTTACAGTTCAAGGTCTGGCCACACCGGCCTTGAATCGATCAGCTCTCAGCACTGATCAGTTGTATAGAAGGGTTTGTGTCCCCTTCGTCTAGTGGCCTAGGACACCGCCCTTTCACGGCGGTAACAGGGGTTCGAGTCCCCTAGGGGACGCCAGTTTTACAGAAGCGATGTTGCAAGATGTCGCTCCGCCGCGAGGCGAAAAATCCGGGGCTATAGCTCAGCTGGGAGAGCGCTTGCATGGCATGCAAGAGGTCGACGGTTCGATCCCGTCTAGCTCCACCAATTTTACAGTTCAAGGTCTGGCCACACCGGCCTTGAATCGATCAGCTCTCAGCACTGATCAGTTGTATAGAAGGGTTTGTGTCCCCTTCGTCTAGTGGCCTAGGACACCGCCCTTTCACGGCGGTAACAGGGGTTCGAGTCCCCTAGGGGACGCCACGATTACCCGCTCTGCGGGATTTTATAAGGGTCATTCAATTATTGAATGGCCCTTTTGTTTGTCTGGCGTTTGGCCAAATCTCCCCAATTCTTTCAAACTGTTCTTCAGACCAGCGGTCACATCCACCACTTGCAGAATATTATTATGAGAATAATATTCTAATCGTAATATTCGGAGGCAACGATGAACGATAAAAAAGCTCAAACCCGCGAACGCATTCTCAAGGCCGCCAGTGCAGCGCTGATTCAGCGTGGCCCGGCCGAACCGAGCGTGGGTGAAGTGATGGGGGCGGCCGGTCTGACGGTTGGCGGCTTCTATGCGCACTTCGAAAGCAAGGACGCAATGATGCTGGAGGCGTTCAAGCAGTTGCTCGGTCATCGCCGAGGCCTGATTGCCGATATGGATGCCGAATTGACCGGTGAAGAGCGTCGCGCGTTGGTGGCGGCGTTTTATCTGTCGCGCAAACACCGGGACTCGTCGGAATCGGCGTGCCCGATCCCGGCGTCCGTCGGTGAGCTGGGGCGACTGCCGGAAGCATTTCGAATCGCCCTGAATGAACACGTGGAAATGATGGTCGCGCAGTTGGCGGCCAGCCCGGAAGACACCGACAAGGCCTTGGCTGATATGGCGTTGATGGTGGGAGGTCTGGCTCTGGCGCGGGCGCTGGGGCCGGGAGAGTTGTCCGATCGTTTACTTCGCGCCGCCAAATCAGCGGTGCTGTGACCTGAAGGCTGCGGCCTGGGGAGAATGCGATGAGCACGTTGAAGTGGGTTCGTGGCGTGAATGGCACCTTGGGTTGGTTTGCACCGAAACTGGTGGCAAGCAAGATGCGACTGGCGTTCATGACGCCAAGGGATTTGCCGCCCCGTGATTGGGAGCTTCCGCTGCTGGCGAGGTCCGAGCGGATTACCTTGCGGTTTGGCCTGTCGGCGTTGCGTTGGGGGCAAGGCCCGGCGGTATTGCTGATGCACGGCTGGGAAGGGCGGCCGACACAGTTCGCCAGTTTGATTACTGCGCTGGTCGACGCCGGTTACTCGGTGGTCGCCCTGGATGGTCCGGCCCACGGTCGCTCACCCGGCAGTGAAGCAAACGTCGTGTTGTTCGCCCGCGCCATGCTGGAAGCGGCCGCCGAGCTGCCGCCGTTGCAGGCCGTCATCGGGCATTCAATGGGCGGCGCCAGTGCCATGCTTGCGGTGCAACTGGGCTTGCGCACCGAAACGCTGGTCACCATTGGCGCTCCGGCTCGCATTCTTGGCGTGTTGCGCGGATTTGCCCGGTATGTGGGCCTGCCGCCCAAAGCCCGTTCGGCGTTTATTCGCCAAGTCGAGAAAGATGTCGGGATGCGCGCTGCGATGCTGGATGTCGCCCACTATCAACTCGACATGCCTGGCCTGATCGTTCACGCCGAAGACGACGACTTTGTCTCGGTCAGGGAGTCGCAGCTGATCCACGAAGCCTGGTTCGACAGTCGCTTGCTGCGCTTGCCGGAGGGCGGTCATCAGCGAGTGCTGGCCGACCCTCGGGTGATTGATGGCGTGTTATCACTGCTGGCCGGTCGCAGCCTGCAATCGCGCCAATCGGCCTGAGCTTCCGTTACACTGCCCCGGTCGAAATAATCTGACCGGGAGTGGGGCATGGGCTGGGATCGGGCAACGCCGTTCATCATTGATTTGCAAGTGGGCGCCGAGGACATTGACGGTTTGGGCCACGCCAATAATGCGGTGTACGTGACCTGGCTCGAACGCTGTGCCTGGCGCCATTCCCAGCGCCTTGGCCTGGATCTGGTCGAATACCGTCGCCTGGACCGGGCCATGGCAGTGGTTCGGCACGAAATTGATTACCTGGCTGCCGCCTATGAAGGTGATGAGTTGCAATTGGCGACCTGGATCGTCGATTGGGATCAGCGCCTCAAAATGACCCGGCATTTCCAGCTCAAGCGTCCAAGTGACAATTCGACCTTGTTGCGGGCGCAAACCACCTTCGTCTGCATTGAGCTGTCCAGCGGCAAGCCCAAGCGCATGCCGGCCGAGTTCATCGAAGGCTATGGCCCGGCCTTACAGGTCCTGATTTGACAAGACTGTGTGGCAAGTCTTTCGCTCGATAATCCAGTAAACTGCCGCACGTTTTTTCGTTGAGTGTGTTTTTTCATGCAAATTGCTTTGGCGCCCATGGAGGGGTTGGTCGACGACATCCTGCGCGACGTGCTGACCCGAGTGGGTGGCATCGATTGGTGTGTGACCGAGTTCATTCGGGTCAACGATCAGTTGCTCACGCCGGCCTATTTCCACAAATTCGGCCCAGAGCTGCTCAACGGCGCCCGCACGGCCTCCGGTGTACCGCTGCGTGTGCAACTGCTCGGTTCCGATCCTGTATGCCTGGCGGAAAACGCCGCGCTGGCCTGTGAGCTGGGTTCCGAGGTGATCGACCTGAACTTTGGTTGCCCGGCCAAGACCGTGAACAAATCCCGTGGCGGTGCTGTGCTGCTCAAAGAGCCCGAGCTGCTTAACCGGATCGTCGAGCATGTCCGTCGCGCCGTTCCAGCGCACATTCCTGTTACCGCGAAAATGCGCCTGGGTTTCGACAGCCCGGACGGCTCGCTGGTTTGCGCCACGGCGCTGGCCGAAGGCGGGGCGGAACACATCGTGGTGCATGCCCGGACCAAAGTGGATGGCTACAAGCCGCCAGCGCACTGGGAATGGATTCCGCGGGTGCAGGACGTGGTCAAGGTGCCGGTGTTCGCCAACGGTGATATCTGGAGCGTCGACGACTGGCGCCGTTGCCGCGAAATCAGCGGTGTGGAAGACATCATGCTCGGCCGCGGCCTGGTTTCGCGTCCCGATCTGGCCAGGCAAATCGCCGCCGCACGAGCGGGTGAAGAGGTCGTGGAAATGACCTGGACCGAGCTGTTGCCGTTGATCCAGGATTTCTGGTTGCAAGCCAAGGCGCAGATGACTGCGCGGCAATCGCCTGGCCGCTTGAAGCAATGGCTGGCGATGTTGACGCGCAATTATCCCGAGGCTGTCGAGCTGTTCACGGTGCTGCGGCGTGAGACCGAGCTGGATAACGTATCGCGTTTGCTGGGTCTGCCGGTGGCCGAAGCGGCCTGAAGCTCTTTATTAAAAAAGCAGAAAATGCGCTCTTGAAAAGCAATCAGTGGTCCCTATGTATGGGTTACGCGATGCCGAATTCGGGTCGCGGAGACACAAAACCTTGCTGATTGTTTTCAGGAGATTTGAATCATGACTACTGCATTTTCCCTGGCGCCTCTGTTCCGTTCCTCGGTAGGCTTCGACCGTTTCAACGACCTGTTTGAAACCGCCCTGCGTAACGAGCCAGGCAGCAGCTATCCACCCTACAATGTGGAAAAACACGGCGACGACCAATACCGCATCGTCGTGGCCGCGGCGGGTTTCCAGGAAGAAGACCTGGAGTTGCAAGTCGAGAAGGGTGTGCTGACCATCAGTGGCGGCAAACGTGACGGCAACGAAGGCGTGACCTTCCTGCACCAAGGCATCGCCCAGCGGGCCTTCAAATTGTCGTTCCGTCTGGCGGACCACATCGAGATCAAATCCGCTGGCCTGAGCAACGGTCTGTTGAGCATCGACTTGCTGCGGGTAGTGCCAGAAGAGGCGAAAGCCAAGCGTATCCCGATCAACGGGACGCAAAAACCGGCTCTGCAACACTAATCCAGAGCAACAGGAAAGGGCGCCAACGGCGCCCTTTTTACTGCCTGCAATTTAACGTTGGCCCTTGACTGCCGCTGCTTCGATTCCACGGGGATGGCGCGACGAAAACAGCAAGCCGCCAGCGATCTGCCAGATCAGCGCAAACGCGCCGACCAGAAACACGACATCGCCGAACGTACGCACCCACCGCAGGGTTTGCAGCAGGTCTTGCTGCATGAACGCTTCGCTTCGGGCGTACCACAGCCCTTGGCTGGCGCTGGCGTAAAACTGCAGGATGCCAATCGGCAACAGGCTGGTAACGATCATCAGCATCAGCCCGCCGTTGAGCCACCAGAAACCGGTGTTCATCAGTCGGTCATTGAACTGCAGGTTAGGTCGCAGATAGCGCAGGATCAGCAGGCTGAAGCCCAGTGCCAACGAGCCATAAACCCCGAACAACGCCGCATGGGCATGCAGCGGCGTGGTGTTCAGGCCCTGAATGTAATACAGCGCAATCGGCGGGTTGATCAGGAAGCCGAACACCCCGGCACCGAGCATGTTCCAGAACGCGGTGGCGATGAAGAACTGCAACGGCCAGCGCAGCCGGGCCATCCACGGCGCGCGTTCCTTCAGGCGCCAGTTTTCCCAGGCTTCATGTCCGAGCAGAATCAGCGGTACCACTTCCAGGGCGCTGAAGGTTGCGCCGACCGCCATCACCGGCGTAGTGGTCCCGGCGAAGTAGATGTGGTGGAAAGTCCCGGGTACACCGCCGAGCATGAACAGCGAGGCCGAGCCGAGAGTGGCGCTGGTGGCCAGGCGTTTCGAGACCAGTCCCATGCTGGTGAAAATGAAGGCCAGGGCGGTGGTGGCGAACACTTCGAAGAAGCCTTCGACCCACAGGTGCACGACCCACCAGCGCCAGTACTCCATGACCGACAGATGGGTGCGCTCACCATAGAACAGGCCAGCGCCATAGAACAGACCGATCGCCACCACCGACGCGGCCAGCAGAGCCAACAGGTTTTTATCGCCCGGCTGACGCAAGGCGGGCACCATTGCGCGCAACATCAGCACCAGCCAGAACACGATCCCGGCGAACTTGGCGATTTGCCACAGACGGCCCAGATCAACGTATTCGTAACCCTGGTGCCCCAGCCAGAAGCTCCATTGCGCCGGCATCAATTGGGCGATGGCGAGGAAGTTGCCGGCATAGGAACCCACGACCACCATTACCAGCGCCCAAAACAGCACATCCACTCCGAGCTTCTGCCATTTGGGGTCTTTGCCGCCATTGATGAACGGCGCCAGAAACAGCCCCGCCGCGAGGAAACCAGTGGCGATCCAGAACATAGCACTTTGCAAATGCCAGGTTCGGGTCAGTGAGTACGGAAACCATTTCGACAGCGGCAGTCCGTAGAAATCCTGGCCTTCGACTGTGTAGTGCGCGGTCGCGCCACCCATCAGCACCTGAAAACCGAACAGCGCTCCGACCAGCAACAGGTATTTGCCCAGGGCTTTTTGCGAAGGCGTGAGTCTGATCAGGCTCAGCGGGTCCTGGGCCGGGACCTTGGGTTGGCCTTCGTCGTGGTTGCGCAAAAACGCCCAGCCCCAGACCAGAAAACCGATACCCGCCAGCAGTACGACGATGCTGACGATGGACCAGACCATGTTTTCGGCGGTCGGGTGGTTGTCGATCAGCGGCTCGTGGGGCCAGTTGTTGGTGAATGTCGCGCTTTGGCCTTCGCGCTCGGTGGCGGCAGCCCAGGCCGTCCAGAAGAAAAAGCGCGTGAGCTGCTGGCGCCGGGCGCTATCGGGCAGGGTGTTTTCTTTCATGGCAAAGCTTTCGCGGCTGTGATGCAGCGCCGGGTCATTGCCGAAAAGGGCATGGTAATACTCGGCGGTTTGCGCGATGGCCTCGACGCGGCGATCGCTGAGCACCAGTGTGCCGTCGACAAGTCGATTGCCGCGGTATTCGCGTTTGAGTTGATGACGCAGCAGGGCCTGCTGATCATCATCGATTTGCTGGTAAGGCTTGCCATAATTCTGCTGCGCCGCCAGGTCGAGCCAGGTGAGCAGTTCGCGGTGCAGCCAGTCGGCGGTCCAGTCCGGCGCCTGATAGGCACCATGGCCCCAGATCGAACCCAGCTGCATGCCACCGATGCCCTGCCAGGCCGTCTGGCCGTCGAGGATGTCGCTGGCACGAAACAGGGTTTTGCCCTCGACGCTTTGTACAGTTTCCGGGATCGGTGGCGCCTGCCGGTAAATCTCGTGGCCGAACCAGCCGAGCAGGCAGAAGGTCACGCCGAGGACGCCAATCAGCGACCACCATAATTTGCGGTATTCACCCATGGAGCACCTTTATGTCAAAAAAAAGCGCCCGCATAACGAGTATGCGGGCGCAGAAAACCCGGCCGTGTGATCGGGAAGAGACGCCGGGGTGTTGCTTCGGGAAAATGATCGGTTGTCGCGATCATTTGACTAGCGGTGCAGGACGTTTGTCCGCGGACCGAATGCGTGGGATCAATGTACGGCGCACACCGGTGCGGCGTCTCTCCTACACAGGTTCAGTGGGGTGATGTATTGGTTTTAACCATTCATACAGAGGTATGAAAGCGTGCAGAGCACTGTAGGAGCATGGCTTGCCCGCGATGACACCCATGAAATCGCCATCGCGGGCAAGCCATGCTCCTACGAGAAAGAGGTGTTACCTGAGCAGTTTTTGAAACTCTTCAACCGGCAACGGCTGGCTATGCAAATACCCCTGATAAAAGTGGCAGCCCAATCCCTGCAGAAACGCCAATTGCTCAGCGGTTTCCACGCCTTCGGCGATCACCTTCAATTCCAGGCTGCGGGCCATGGCGACGATGGCGCGGATGATCTCGGCGTCGTTGGGGTCGGTGGTGGCGTCGCGGATGAACGACTGGTCGATTTTCAGGGTGTCGACCGGCAGGCGCTTGAGATAGGTCAGAGATGAATAACCGGTGCCGAAGTCGTCCATGGCGAAACTGACGCCGAGTTTTTTCAGGCGACGCATTTTGCTGATGGTGTCTTCCAGGTTCTGGATGACGATGCCTTCGGTGATTTCCAGTTTCAAAAGCGAGCAAGGCAGGCCGTAGCGGGTGAGGCTTTCTTCGACGCGCTCAACGAAGTCGGCCTGGCGGAACTGCCGTGGGCTGATGTTCACGCACAGACTGAAATCGAGCGGGTCCACCAGTCCGTTGGCAATCATCAGCCGGCAAGCCTGGCATGCTTCATCGAGAATCCAGGTGCCGACCTCGAGGATCAAACCGCTGTCCTCCAGAACTTTGATGAACTCTGCGGGCGATTGCGCACCAAGCTCCGGATGGTTCCAGCGCACCAGTGCTTCAGCGCCGACGATGCGGTTGTCGCGGGCATCGAGTTGTGGCTGGTAATGCACGCGAAACTCACCGCGGGACAGCGCCAGGCGCAGGTCGGTTTCCATGCGCAGGCGCTCGCTCGCGGCCTTCTGCATGGTGTTGTGATACATCTGCGCGGTGTTGCGCCCCGAATCCTTGGCGCGGTAAAGGGCGATGTCGGCGCGTTTGAGCAGGTCGGTGGGCGTGGAGCCGTGGTCGGGAATCAGCGCTATGCCGATGCTCGGCGTCACTTGCAGGCGCTGGCCGTCGAGGAACATCGGTTCCGACAGCAATTCGCGCAAGGTGTCGGCCAGTTGCCGCACCTGGGCGCTGACGTCGTTGCGCGAGCCTTCAAGACCGCTGAGCAACACCACGAATTCATCGCCGCCCAGCCGCGCGACGGTGTCTTCCATGCGCACACTGGCTTCCAGGCGTGCGGTGATGATCTTCAGCACGGTATCGCCCACCGGATGGCCGAGGGAATCGTTGATGTGCTTGAAGTGGTCGAGGTCGAGGAACATCAGCGCGCCACGCAAATTGTGGCGTTTGAGCAGGGCAATCTGCTGGCTGAGCCGATCCATCAGCAAGGCGCGGTTGGGCAGGTTGGTCAGCGGGTCGTGGTAGGCCAGGTGACGGATCTGCGCCTCGGCGTTTTTCAGCAAGCTGACGTCCCGTGCGGTCAGCAGCAGGCACGCGGTTTCGTTGAGAGTGATCGGTTCCACCGAGACCTCGACGGTGAGCAACTCGCCGCGCTTGTTGCGTCCGAGCATTTCCTGGTGATGCACCCGACCCTTGATCTGCAACTCGGCCAACAACGCCGAACGTTGTTTCTCTTCGGCCCAGATTCCCACCTGATACACCGTGCGGCCAATGACCTCGCCGGCGCGGTAACCGGTCAGGCGGCAGAAACCGTCGTTGACCTCCAGGTAGCGCCCGGTGTCGCGCTCGGTGATGGTGATGGCATCGGGGCTGGAGTGAAACGCCTTGGCGAATTTCTCTTCGCTGGCCTTGAGCGCCGCCTCCGAGCGCTGTTGCTGGGTGATGTCGCGCAGGGTGGTAACGATGCACGGCTGGTCACCGACGCTGATCTGCCGGCTGGAAATTACACAGGTCAGGGTTTGTCCGTTTTTGTGCTGGACGACAATCGCTACGTTACTCAGGCCTTGTTCGCGAATCACCTGTTCGATCCGCTGCAAACTTTTTGCCGAGGCGTCCCACAGGCCTATTTCATCGGCGCTGCGTCCGATCACATCGGCGGTGGTCCAGCCGAAGGTCTGGGTGAAGCTGGAGTTGATCTCGATGAATTGTCCGGTGTCCTGGCGGGTCACGCAGATCGGGTCCGGACTGACCTGGAACAGCGTGGCGAATTTCTCCTCGGAGGCCACCAGTCGTTGTTCGCGTTCGACCTGATCGGTGATGTCGAGCAGGGTGCCGGCCATGCGCAGTGGCAGGCCGTTTTCATCGCGGTAGAGGCGGGCGCGGCTTTCCAGGTAACGCGAGCTGCCATCCGGCAGTTGCACGCGATAGGTCAGCTGATAGTTGCCGGCCGGGCCTTCGCGCAGGCTGCGATAGGCGTCACGCATGGTGTCGCGTTCTTCGCCCGGCACGCCTTCGAAGAACTCGTCGAAGGATTCATGGAAGGGCTTGGCGTCCAGGCCGTGCAACTGTGCGGCGCGGGCCGAACCGTAAAGCATGCCGCTGGGAATGTGCCAGTCCCAGGTACCGAGTTGCGCAGAGTCCAGCGCCAGGTCGAGGCGTTCCTGGCTGTCCTTCAACGCGTGCTCGGCGGCTTTGCGGTCGGTGGTGTCGAGGAACGTGCTCAGCAAATAGGGCTGGCCTTCGAGTTCGACCTTTTGCGCGCTGAGGATACCGTCATGAATCTGCCCGTTGCTGGCGCGAAATTGCACCTCCATGCTGGTCAACTCGCCTTTGGCCTTGGTGGCCTTGACCAGCTCCGCCCGTTGTTCGGGGTGCACCCACAGGCCCAGTTCCAGTGTGGTGCGACCGATCGCATCTTGCACCGGCCAACCGAACAGGCTTTCGAAATATTGATTGGCTTCGGTGATCAAACCGTCTTCCTGGCGGGTCAGCAGGACCATGTTCGGGCACAGGTGAAACAGTGTGGCGAAACGTTTTTCCGAGCTGCTCAGCGCCTGTTCGCGCTGGCGCTGGTGGGTGATCTCGCGGATCACGCCGATCATCCGGGGCCGGCCGTGTTTGTCCGGCAACAGGCTGCCGTTGATTTCCAGCCAATGCAGGCTGCCGTCGGGCCAGCGAATGCGGTGGTGCATCGCCTGTTCCAGCGGTGCGCCGGCAATCACCGCGTGGAAGGCGCGCACGGTTTTCGCCCGGTCTTCGGGCGGCAGCAAATCGAGGTATTCGAGGTCTTCCGGCAGCGGTTGCCGGGGATCGAAGCCAAACAGCGCCTGGGTACCCCGCGACCAACTGATCTGTCCCCGTTCGATGTCCCAATACCAGGCACCCAAACGCGCGCCGTTCAGGGCTGCCAGTAATTGTGGGGCACTTTCCCAGCTCTGCTCGGAGCGTTTGGGGTCAAGTGCCTGGATACGCGGCATCGGCGGAACACGGTCAACAGATTTCGGCATTGGCAAGCCTTAGGCTGAATTGAACATATGGCACGGGATTTCGCGGCTCTATAGGAGTAGCACAAGTTAGCCGTGAGTCCCTGGCAGATCGATCTGAGCATCCAGCAAGGCCATGAAGGCCCGTGCCGCATTCGACAACGTCCGTTCTGTGTGCAGGATATAGCCTAGCTGGCGAGACAGTTGTATGCCCGGCAAAGGTATCCGCGCAACTTGATCGTCGAGCATTGTGCGTGGCAGCACGCTCCAGGCCAGGCCGATCGACACCATCATCTTGATGGTTTCCAGGTAGTTGGTGCTCATGGCGATGTTCGGCGTCAGGCCCTGGGCTTCGAACAGACGCTGGACGATGTGGTGGGTGAAGGTGTTTCCCCCGGGGAAAACCGCCGGGTGCCGGGCGATATCCGCCAGGTTGACTGCGCCATTGTTGAGCAGCGAATGCTCCGGGGCGACCACGAAGTCCAGCGGGTCATCCCACACCGGCGTGGCCTTGACCAGCCCATGGGGCTCCGGTGCGAGGGTAATAACCGCCAGTTCGGCACGGCCATGGAGGATTTCTTCGTAGGCCACTTCGGAATCGAGAAACTGAATATCCAATGCCACTGCGGGATAGCGCCGGGTGAACTCCCTTAATAAGGGAGGCAAACGGTGCAGGCCGATGTGGTGACTGGTGGCGAGGGTCAGACGACCGGTCACCTCGCCTGTGAGATTGGTCAGGGCGCGGCGCGTATCATCGAGGACATTCAATATCTGGTAAGCCCGCGGCAGCAGGGCGCGACCGGCCTCGGTCAACCCGACCTCGCGGCCCAGCCGGTCGAACAGGCGCACCTTCAGTTGTTGCTCGAGCCCGGCGATGCGCTTGCTGATCGCCGGTTGCGTCAGGTGCAGCCGTTCTCCCGCGCCGGAGAAGCTACCTGTCTCGGCAATGGCAATAAAGGCATTAAGGTTGGCCAGGTCCATGGTCGCATTCCAGTTGGTTATCCAAAGCATAAAAAATATGAATTTGAGTTATTTAATGTAACCCCATAGGATCAGCCTCACAAGCCAAAGGGTTATTGAAAATCTCAAAGCCCGGGGCATAGAAACAAGCTGATGAGGAAACGTCTGATGGCCGGCAAAACGCTCTACGACAAGCTCTGGGATTCGCATTTGGTCAAGCAGCGCGACGATGGCTCTGCGCTGATCTACATCGATCGTCACATCATCCACGAAGTGACCTCGCCGCAAGCCTTCGAAGGCCTGCGTCTGGCCGGGCGCAAGCCATGGCGCATCGATGCCAACATCGCGACCCCGGACCATAACGTACCGACCACTCCGGAGCGCAAGGGCGGCATCGAAGCCATTGCCGACCAGGTCTCGCGTTTGCAGGTTCAGACCCTCGACGACAACTGCGATGAATACGGCATCGTCGAGTTCAAGATGAACGACGTCCGCCAAGGCATCGTCCACGTCATCGGCCCTGAGCAGGGCGCAACCTTGCCGGGCATGACCGTGGTCTGCGGCGACTCCCATACCTCGACCCACGGCGCGTTCGGCGCTCTGGCCCACGGTATCGGCACGTCTGAGGTCGAGCACGTGCTTGCCACTCAGTGCCTGGTCGCCAAGAAAATGAAAAACATGCTGGTGCGTGTCGAAGGGCAATTGCCGTTCGGCGTGACCGCCAAGGACATCGTTCTTGCCGTCATCGGCAAGATCGGCACCGCGGGCGGTAACGGCCATGCCATCGAATTCGCCGGCAGCGCGATTCGCGACCTGTCCGTCGAAGGCCGCATGACCATTTGCAACATGTCCATCGAGGCCGGCGCTCGTGTAGGCCTGGTGGCCGCCGACGAAAAAACCGTGGCCTACGTCAAGGGCCGTCCGTTCGCTCCGAAAGGCGCGGAATGGGACTTGGCCGTCGAAGCCTGGAAAGACCTGGTGTCTGACGCCGATGCCAAGTTCGACACCGTCGTCGAACTCGATGCAACCCGGATCAAGCCGCAAGTCAGCTGGGGCACTTCGCCCGAGATGGTGCTGGCCGTGGATCAGAACGTGCCGGACCCTGCGAAGGAAATGGACCTGGTCAAGCGTGGTTCCATCGAACGCGCCTTGAAGTACATGGGTTTGACCGCCAATCAGGCGATCACCGACATTCAGCTCGACCGCGTATTCATCGGCTCCTGCACCAACTCGCGCATCGAAGATTTGCGCGCTGCGGCCGTGATCGCCAAGGGCCGCAAGGTGGCTTCGACCATCAAGCAGGCCATCGTGGTGCCGGGCTCGGGTCTGGTGAAGGCGCAGGCTGAATCGGAAGGCCTGGACAAGATTTTCCTCGACGCCGGTTTCGAATGGCGCGAGCCGGGTTGCTCGATGTGCCTGGCGATGAACCCGGACCGTTTGGAAAGTGGCGAGCATTGCGCCTCGACTTCCAACCGTAACTTCGAAGGCCGTCAGGGTGCCGGTGGTCGTACTCACCTGGTCAGCCCGGCCATGGCCGCCGCCGCCGCTGTGAACGGTCGTTTCGTCGACGTCCGTGAATTGATCTAAGGAGCGCAGCATGAAAGCTTTTACCCAGCACACTGGACTTGTCGCGCCTCTGGATCGTGCCAACGTCGACACCGACCAGATCATTCCGAAGCAATTTCTGAAGTCGATCAAACGCACCGGTTTCGGTCCGAACCTGTTCGATGAATGGCGTTATCTGGATGTGGGCCAACCGTATCAGGACAACTCCAAGCGTCCGCTGAACAAGGACTTCGTGCTCAATGCCGAGCGTTACCAAGGCGCCAGCGTGTTGTTGGCCCGCGAGAACTTCGGTTGCGGCTCCAGTCGTGAACACGCGCCATGGGCGCTGGAAGAGTACGGTTTCCGCAGCATCATCGCGCCAAGCTACGCCGACATCTTCTTCAACAACAGCTTCAAGAACGGCTTGCTGCCGATCATCTTGAGCGATGCCGAAGTCGATGAACTGTTCAAGCAGGTCGAAGCCGAACCGGGTTATCAGTTGCAGATCGATCTGCAAGCCCAGACCGTGACCCGCCCGGATGGCAAGGTGTTGAGTTTCGAAATCGACGCGTTCCGCAAACACTGCCTGCTCAACGGCCTGGACGATATCGGCCTGACCTTGCAGGACGGCGATGCGATTGCAGCGTTTGAAGCCAAACACCGTGTGAGCCAGCCGTGGTTGTTCCGCGACGCTTGATCCGAAATCGATGTAGCCAGGGCCGGCCTCATCGCGAGCAAGCTCAGCTCCTACAGGTTTTGTGAGCGCCACAGACTTGTAGGAGCAAAGCTTGCTCGCGATGACGACGGCCCAGGCACTACAAGACTAGACCCCGAAAAAGGAAGTCCCCATGACCAGCACCGCCCAGCACAGTCAGGTAGTCCAGAAGCAATTCGGTGAACAGGCCGCCGCCTACCTGAGCAGCGCCGTACACGCTCAAGGCACTGAATTTGCGCTGCTACAGGCCGAGCTGGCGGGGCAGGGCGATGCCCGGGTGCTGGATCTGGGCTGCGGCGCCGGCCACGTCAGTTTTCACGTCGCTTCGCTGGTGAAAGAAGTGGTGGCCTACGACCTGTCGCAGCAGATGCTCGACGTGGTCGCTGCCGCTGCCGTCGATCGTGGCTTGAGCAACGTGATCACGGTTAACGGCGCCGCCGAACGCTTGCCGTTTGCCGATGGCGAGTTCGACTTCGTGTTCAGCCGTTATTCGGCGCACCACTGGAGCGATCTTGGCCTGGCCTTGCGCGAAGTGCGCCGGGTATTGAAACCGGGTGGCGTGGCGGCGTTCGTCGACGTGTTGTCACCGGGCAGCCCGTTGTTCGACACTTACCTGCAAAGCGTCGAAGTGCTGCGCGACACCAGCCATGTGCGCGATTATTCTGCTGGCGAGTGGTTGCGGCAGGTCAGCGAGGCGGGGTTGCATACCCGCAGCACTAGTCGTCAGCGGCTACGTCTGGAATACAACAGCTGGGTCGAGCGCATGCGTACACCTGAAGTGATGCGCGCGGCGATCCGCGAATTGCAGCAATCGATGGGCAACGAAGTACGCGAATATTTTCAGATTGAGGCCGATGGTTCGTTCAGCACCGATGTGCTGGTGCTGATGGCTGAACGATAAGCGTCGAACGATAAGCATTTTTCCGGGCGCGCCGGTTGATGGCGCGCCGACAGAAGACATGAGGAAAGCATGAGCAAGCAGATTCTGATTCTCCCAGGCGACGGTATTGGCCCGGAAATCATGGCCGAAGCGGTCAAAGTGCTGGAATTGGCCAGCGACAAGTTCGACCTGGGCTTCGAGCTGAGCCATGACGTGATCGGTGGCGCGGCCATCGACAAGCACGGCGTGCCGCTGGCCGACGAAACCCTGGAGCGTGCCCGCGCAGCCGATGCCGTGCTGCTGGGCGCCGTTGGCGGCCCAAAATGGGATGCCATTGAGCGTGACATCCGCCCTGAGCGTGGTCTGCTGAAAATCCGTGCGCAATTGGGTCTGTTCGGTAACCTGCGCCCGGCGATCCTGTACCCGCAATTGGCCGAAGCCTCCAGCCTGAAGCCGGAAATCGTTGCCGGCCTGGACATCCTGATCGTTCGCGAGCTGACCGGCGGCATCTACTTCGGCGCGCCACGCGGCACCCGCACCCTGGAAAACGGCGAGCGTCAGTCCTACGACACCCTGCCGTACAGTGAAAGCGAAATACGCCGCATCGCCCGCGTCGGCTTCGACATGGCCATGGTGCGTGGCAAGAAGCTGTGCTCGGTGGACAAGGCCAACGTATTGGCGTCCAGCCAACTGTGGCGTGAAATTGTCGAGGAAGTGGCCAAGGATTACCCTGAAGTCGAACTGAGCCACATGTACGTCGACAACGCCGCCATGCAGTTGGTGCGTGCGCCCAAGCAGTTCGATGTGATCGTCACCGACAACATGTTCGGCGACATTCTGTCCGACCAGGCGTCGATGCTCACCGGTTCCATCGGTATGCTGCCTTCGGCGTCCCTGGACACCAACAACAAAGGCATGTACGAGCCGTGCCACGGTTCGGCGCCGGACATCGCGGGCAAAGGCATTGCCAACCCGCTGGCGACCATTTTGTCGGTTTCGATGATGCTGCGTTACAGCTTCAACCAGCAGGTCGCGGCCGATGCCATCGAACAAGCCGTCAGCCTGGTGCTGGATCAAGGTTTGCGCACGGGCGACATCTGGTCGGCCGGTTGCACTAAAGTCGGGACGCAGGAAATGGGTGACGCAGTAGTCGCCGCGCTGCGGAATCTGTAATCTCTCGGGCCCGCTGCCCATTTCACCCCTGAAAGCAGCGGCCCACATTTCAAGAAGGTGTAGTTGCGATGAAACGTGTAGGTCTGATCGGTTGGCGCGGTATGGTCGGTTCCGTGCTCATGCAGCGGATGCTGGAAGAGCAGGATTTCGATCTTATCGAACCGGTGTTTTTCACCACTTCCAATGTCGGTGGCCAAGGCCCGTCCGTGGGCAAGGACATTGCTCCGCTCAAGGACGCTTACAGCATTGAAGAGCTGAAAACCCTCGACGTGATTCTGACCTGCCAGGGTGGCGACTACACCAGCGAAGTCTTCCCGAAACTGCGCGAAGCCGGCTGGCAGGGTTACTGGATCGACGCCGCTTCCAGCCTGCGCATGCAGGATGACGCGGTCATCGTACTGGACCCGGTCAACCGCAAGGTCATCGACCAGCAGCTGGACGCGGGTACCAAGAACTACATCGGCGGCAACTGCACCGTCAGCCTGATGCTGATGGGCCTGGGTGGCCTGTTCGAAGCCGGTCTGGTCGAGTGGATGAGCGCCATGACTTACCAGGCGGCTTCCGGTGCCGGCGCACAGAACATGCGTGAGCTGATCAAGCAGATGGGCGCAACCCACGCCGCTGTCGCTGATCAACTGGCCGATCCGGCCAGCGCGATCCTCGACATCGACCGTCGAGTGGCCGAAGCCATGCGCAGCGACGCGTACCCGACCGAAAACTTCGGCGTACCGTTGGCCGGCAGCCTGATCCCGTGGATCGACAAGGAACTGCCAAACGGTCAAAGCCGCGAAGAGTGGAAAGCCCAAGCCGAAACCAACAAGATCCTCGGTCGCTTCAAGAGCCCGATCCCGGTGGATGGCATCTGCGTGCGCATCGGCGCCATGCGCTGCCACAGCCAGGCGTTGACCATCAAGCTGAACAAAGACGTGCCGATTGCTGATATCGAAGGTCTGATCAGCCAGCACAACCCATGGGTCAAGCTGGTGCCGAACAACCGCGATGCGAGCATCCAGGAGCTGAGCCCGAACAAGGTCACCGGCACCCTGAACATTCCGGTTGGCCGTCTGCGCAAGCTGAACATGGGCTCGCAGTTCGTCGGCGCGTTCACCGTTGGCGACCAACTGCTGTGGGGCGCGGCCGAGCCGCTGCGTCGCATGTTGCGGATTCTGCTTGAGCGTTGATCGATAGCTGCAATGAAAGAACCCGTGCCTTGAAGGAGGTGCGGGTTTTTTTATCCCCACCGATCATTCCCACGCCCCGCGTCCGATCGTTCCCACGCTCTGCGTGGGAATGCCGCCATGGACGCTCTGCGTCCGCTGTCGAGGCTGTGACGCGGAGCGTCACGGGATGCATTCCCACGCAGAGCGTGGGAACGATCGTGGTGGGCAGAAATTGCCTGTACACCCACCACCCGGTAAAGTGCCGCTCCCGCCGTTTCGCCAGAGGTAGAACCATGAGCCAGTCCATTGATATTGCCGTGATCGGCGCCACCGGTACTGTCGGCGAAACGCTGGTGCAGATACTCGAAGAGCGCGATTTCCCGGTCGGCGACCTGCACCTGTTGGCCAGCAGTGAGTCCGCTGGCAGTTCGGTGCCGTTCCGGGGCAAGAATGTGCGGGTGCGAGAGGTCGATGAGTTCGACTTCGGCAAGGTGCAGCTGGTGTTCTTCGCCGCAGGTCCGGCGGCCAGCTTGAGTTTCGCCTCCCGTGCCGCGGCGGCCGGTTGCTCGATCATCGACCTGTCCGGCGCCTTGCCCGCCGATCAGGCGCCGCAAGTGGTGCCGGAAGCCAATGCCCAAGTGCTGGCTGGCCTGAAAAAACCGTTTCAGGTCAGCAGCCCGAGTCCGTCGGCCACCACATTGGCGGTGGTGCTGGCGCCGCTGCTGGATTTGCTCGACTTGCAGCGCATCAACCTGACCGCCAACCTGGCAGTGTCTGCCCAAGGCCGTGAAGCGGTGAGCGAACTGGCGCGACAGACCGCCGAACTGCTCAACGTGCGTCCACTGGAACCCAAATTCTTCGATCGGCAGATGGCTTTCAATTTGCTGGCGCAAGTCGGCAAGCCGGACGAGCAGGGCCATACACTTCTGGAAAAACGCCTGGTGCGTGAACTGCGTCAGGTGCTGGCGCTGCCTTCGCTGAAAATTTCTGTCACTTGCATTCAAGCCCCGGTGTTTTTTGGCGATAGCTTTAGCGTGACCCTGCAGTCTGCAAGCACCATCGATCTGGTGAAAGTCAATGCCGCGCTGGAGGATGCACCCGGTATCGAACTGGTCGAGGCGGGTGATTACCCGACACCGGTCGGCGATGCGGTAGGGCAGGATGTGGTCTACGTTGGTCGGGTTCGCCACGGTATCGACGACCTGTCGGAACTTAATTTGTGGCTGACGTCAGATAACGTACGCAAAGGGGCCGCGCTCAATGCTGTGCAGCTGGCCGAATTGTTGATAAAAGACCTGCTGTAAAAGATACTTGGCAACAATTTTCGAATGATTCCGGGTCGGCGTCATGCTTGCCGGGATGCTGAAGGTCAGCCACCCTGCGGGGCTTTCCGGGGCATGCACGAAACAATCGCGCGCGACGACCCTTCGTCGCCGCGCGCAATGCCTTACGGCAGCGACTATCAACACCTTCTCGCTGGCCGAGGAATGTTCAAACTAAGGATGAGCTATGGTTCAAGTTCGCAAACTGGTGTTAGCAATAGCGGCCGCCTCGGCGCTGTCCTCCGGTATGGCGCATGCCCTCGGGCTCGGGGAGCTGACCCTGAAATCGACGCTGAACCAGCCGTTGGTGGCGGAAATCGAATTGCTGGACGTCAAGGAACTCACCGCTGCCGAAGTGGTGCCGAGCCTGGCTTCACCTGAAGATTTCGCCAAGGCCGGTGTCGATCGCCAGGCGTTTCTCAACGACCTGACGTTTACCCCTGTGCTGAACGCCAGCGGCAAAAGCATTCTGCGTGTGACCTCCAGCAAACCACTCTCTGAACCGATGGTGAAATTCCTGGTTCAGGTGATGTGGCCAAACGGTCGCCTGCTACGCGATTACAGCGTGCTGCTCGATCCTTCCAAATTCTCGCCGCAGACCGCTGAAGCGGCTGCGCAACCTGCACCGACCGGCACCACGCCGGTCACCGCTGCGACCAAACCGTCCGAATACACCACCACGTCGCGCGATACCCTGTGGGAAATCGCGGCGAAGGCGCGTAATGGCGGTTCGATTCAACAAACCATGCTGGCCATCCAGGCGCTGAACCCGGACGCTTTTATCGACGGCAACATTAACCGGCTTAAAACCGGCCAAGTGTTGCGTCTGCCGGATCAGGCGCAGAGCACCAGCCTGGCGCAACCCAAAGCCATGGCCGAAGTCGCTGCGCAGAACACCGCCTGGCGCCAGGGCCGCCGCTATGTAGCGAAGCCTGGAACCGGGCAGCAGCAACTTGATGCCACTAATCGTGGCCGTGGCGAAGCCGTGTCCACGCAAGCCGGCCGGGACAACCTGAGCCTGGTTTCCGCTGAATCCGGCAAGGCTGCGGGCAAGGGGCCGGCAGGCGATGCCAAGGCCCTGAGTAACAAACTCGCGGTCACCCAGGAAAGCCTTGATACGACGCGTCGTGACAACGCTGAACTGAAAAGCCGCATGACCGATCTGCAAAGCCAGTTGAACAAGCTGCAGCGTTTGATCGAACTGAAGAACAATCAACTGGCCAAGTTGCAAGCCGAAGGTGCAGCGGGTGCGCCGGCTGCGGCAACAGCGCCTGCCATCACGGCGGAACTGGCGGCGGACCCGGCGGCGGCACCTGCCGAAGCAACCCCGGCACCAGCACCTGCGGCGGCTGCGCCTGAAACCGCTCCAGCGCCAACCGAGCAACCGGTTGAGCCGGCGCCTGCTGTCTCCGACGAGCAGAAATTCAACGAACTGCTGACCAATCCGTGGTTGTTGGGCCTGGCGGGTGGCGGGGCAGTGGTTGTGTTGCTCTTGCTGCTGTTGCTGGCACGTCGCCGCAAAGCTCAACAGGAAGCCGAGAAACATCTGCGCATGGCTCGCGCCTTGTCCGAAGAGCAGGAGTTTTCTGCTGATCTCGACTTGCCTGAAAGCAGCTTCGAAGGCCTGGAGGTTCCACCGCCAAGCGTGAATCTTGCGACTGCTCCGGCACCCGCGCCAGCCCCAGCCCCGGCGCCGGTGATTACGCCGGTCGTGGTAACGCCACCGATTGCCGCGCCACTGGTCTCGCCGGCGGCCGAGCGCTCCGACGACGTGTTGGGTCAAGCCCAGTCGCACATCGCAGCCGGTCGTCTCAATCAGGCTGCCGCGTTGCTGGAAGAGGGCGTCAAGCAAGAGCCGCAGCGCAGTGATCTACGCCTCAAACTGATGGAAGTCTACGGTTTGCAGGGCGACCGCGATGCCTTCGTGGTTCAGGAACGTCAACTGGTGGCCAACGGCGACAACTTCGCCCAGGTCGAAAAACTGAAAAGCCGTTTCCCGGCCATGGCGCTGGTTGCGGCGGGCGGTATCGCCGCGGCGGCGGCCGCTGCCGAACTGGACGCACAATACGTCAAGGACCTGTTGCTGGACGAGCCGCAAGCACCAGAACCGACACCGGCCGACGATGACTTCGACAGCGCTTTCGATCTGAGCCTCGACGATCTGGAAAACGTGGCGCCGGTAGCGGCCCCAGCCGACCCAGCGCCGGCTGGTGACGATCTCGACAGCGCCTTCGACCTCAGTCTCGATGATCTGGACAACATCACCCCGGTAGCCGCTCCGCCAGCACCTGTGGTGGAGCCCGAGCCGGCCGCGACCCTGGACGAACTTGAAGATTTCCCGCTGGACGACGATCTGAGCTTCGAGTCGGTGCTGCAGCAGCAGACGGAAATCAAGGACAACCTGGGTGACCTGTCGGATTTCGACCTGGACATGGATCTCGGTGGCGAGCCGTCTCCGGCCCTGCTGGCGGAAGACGATTTCCTGCTGGATCTGGACGCAGACGTGAAGGACCTGCCATCGGTCGACACTCCCGCAGTGGCCGAAGCTCCGCTGGATGACCTGGAACTGCCAGCCGATTTCGACTTGTCATTGGCCGATGAGATGGACGCTCCAACCACTCCGGATGCATTCGAATCCGAGCTGGATGACGTCAACGCCGAGCTGGATCGCCTGTCACAGAGCATCAGTGAGCCAACCTTCACCGTGGACGATGCCCTGGCGACAGTGGACGACGAGCCGGATTTCGATTTCCTGTCCGGTACCGATGAGGTCGCGACCAAGCTCGATCTGGCCCAGGCCTACATCGACATGGGCGACAACGACGGCGCCCGGGACATCCTCAATGAGGTGGTGACCGAAGGTGATGACGGTCAGAAGAGCGAAGCCAAGGAAATGCTTTCGCGTTTGGCTTGAGTCAATCGTTGCAAATGAAACGGCAGCCCACTCGAGGCTGCCGTTTTTGTTTCAGGCGGTCGTTTCGATGTTGTCTTTCAGGGCCTCATCGCGGGCAAGCCCACTCCCACAGGTTTTGCGGTTGACATAAATCCCTGTGGGAGCGGGCTTGCCCGCGATGAGGCCGGAACAGTCACAGGATATCTACTGGCATCCCCGGCCGAGCACCTTATAATGCCTGCCTTTGCGTACTTCAGCAGGCTGTTCCCCCTTGGCAAATATTGATAACCCGGCTGCTGAAATGGCGGCCGACGGCTTTTTCCGGATCGCACTGGGTGTTGAATACAAAGGTTCGCGTTATCGCGGCTGGCAGCGCCAGGCTTCCGGTGTGCTCACCGTGCAGGAAACCCTCGAAAACGCCTTGTCCAAAGTCGCCGATTCACCGGTTTCGCTGCTGTGCGCCGGGCGAACCGATGCCGGTGTGCATGCCTGCGGGCAAGTGGTGCATTTTGATACCCAGGTCGAGCGTTCGATGAAAGCCTGGGTCATGGGCGCCAACATCAACTTGCCCCACGATGTCAGCGTCAGCTGGGCCAAGGCCATGCCGGCGCACTTCCATGCGCGGTTCAAAGCCATCGCTCGCCGTTATCGCTATGTCATCTACAACGATCAGATCCGCCCGGCGCACCTGAACGAAGAGATCACCTGGAACCACCGTCCGCTGGACGTCGAGCGTATGGCCGAGGCGGCGCAGTACCTGGTGGGCACCCATGATTTCAGCGCTTTCCGCGCCGGTCAGTGCCAGGCCAAGTCGCCGATCAAGGAGCTGCATCACCTGCGCGTGACGCGCCACGGCAAGATGATCGTGCTGGATATCCGCGCCAGTGCCTTCCTGCACCACATGGTGCGCAACATCGCCGGTGTGCTGATGACCATCGGTGCTGGTGAGCGCCCGGTGGAGTGGATGAAGGAAGTACTGGAGAGCCGTATCCGTCGAACGGGCGGGGTGACGGCACATCCGTTTGGCCTTTATCTGGTGCAAGTCGAGTACCACGATGAGTTCGAACTGCCCGAGCGTTACATCGGGCCGCATTTCCTTACCGGGTTCTCCGAACTTGACGGCTGACGCCCTCGAACGCTTTTGTTACCATCCGGGACTTTCTCGGATTTGCCGTGAGGTTTTAACGACATGTCAGCCGTTCGCAGCAAGATTTGCGGGATTACCCGCATAGAAGATGCGTTGGCAGCGGTCGAAGCCGGGGCCGACGCCATAGGGTTTGTGTTTTACGCAAAAAGCCCGCGGGCTGTGACGCTGGAGCAGGCGCGCTCGATCATCAAGGCACTGCCACCGTTTGTCACGACTGTTGGATTGTTCGTCGATGCCAGTCACGCCGAACTGGCTGAGATCCTCGATGCGGTGCCGTTGGACCTGTTGCAGTTTCATGGTGATGAAACAGCAGCGCAGTGCGAAGGCTGGCGGCATCCATATATCAAGGCGTTGCGGGTCAAGGCCGGTGATGACATTGCGGTCGCTTGCGACGCTTACCCGAGTGCCAGCGGTATTTTGCTCGATGCCTATGTCGAAGGCATCCCCGGGGGAACCGGTGAAGCCTTCGACTGGTCATTGATACCGCAAGCCTTGAGCAAGCCGATTATTCTGGCGGGTGGACTGACCCCGGATAACGTCGCCGAGGCAGTGGCGCGGGTCCGGCCCTACGCCGTGGATGTCAGCGGCGGGGTAGAGGCGAGCAAGGGCATCAAGGATCATGCAAAGATTCACGCCTTCATCAAGGCTGTTGCAGGGGCTGTCGAGTGAAACCAGGCTGCGATCTTTTGATCCGGTTTGCGATGTGACGGCTGGCACACTGCCGCCGTCTTTAACTGCACTTGCAAAAAGCAGGCAGGGCTGAGGGTTTTCGCAGTTGCACGCAGGTCAAGTTTCGCGCTGACCGTGTGCGCTCGACGATCATCGCCACACATATGAATTTAGCTCAAGGGCATACGCGGGGCTGCGAACCAGAGCGTTCGGGCCGCCGGTACTGGAGAAAGAAAGCATGAGCAACTGGTTAGTAGACAAACTGATCCCTTCGATCATGCGTTCCGAGGTCAAGAAGAGCTCGGTGCCTGAAGGTCTTTGGCACAAGTGCCCGTCTTGCGAGGCTGTGCTGTATCGTCCGGAGCTGGAAAAGACCCTGGACGTTTGCCCCAAGTGCAACCACCACATGCGTATCGGCGCCCGCGCCCGTATCGATATTTTCCTCGATGTCGAAGGCCGTACCGAACTCGGTGCGGACCTGGAGCCGGTCGACCGCCTGAAATTCCGTGACGGCAAGAAGTACAAGGATCGCCTGACCGCTGCACAAAAGCAGACCGGCGAAAAAGATGCGCTGGTGTCCATGAGCGGTACGCTGCTGGGCATGCCGGTCGTGGTGTCGGCGTTCGAATTCTCCTTCATGGGCGGTTCGATGGGTGCCATCGTCGGTGAGCGCTTCGTGCGCGCCGCCAACTACGCCCTGGAAAAACGCTGCCCGATGATCTGCTTCTCCGCCTCCGGTGGTGCGCGGATGCAGGAAGCGCTGATTTCCCTGATGCAAATGGCCAAGACCTCCGCGGTGCTGGCGCGTCTGCGTGAAGAAGGCATTCCGTTCATCTCGGTACTGACCGATCCGGTCTACGGTGGTGTTTCTGCCAGTCTGGCGATGCTCGGCGACGTTATCGTCGGCGAACCGAAAGCCCTGATCGGCTTTGCCGGTCCGCGCGTGATCGAGCAGACCGTGCGCGAAAAACTGCCGGAAGGCTTCCAGCGCAGCGAGTTCCTGCTGGAGCACGGCGCGATCGACATGATCATTCACCGTCAGGAACTGCGCCCACGCCTGGGTAACCTGCTGGCGCAAATGATGGGCCTGCCGACGCCGAAATTCGTCGCTGCACCAATCGAACCGATCGTCGTCCCACCGGTGCCTGCCAATATATGACCCAACGTACCCTTGGCGAGTGGCTCGCCTACCTTGAGCAGTTGCACCCTTCGGCCATCGACATGGGCCTTGAGCGCTCGCAACAGGTAGCGTCCCGCATGGGACTGGGCAAGCCGGCGCCTCGGGTGATCACGGTCACCGGCACCAACGGCAAGGGCTCCACCTGTGCGTTTGTGGCTTCATTGCTGCGCGCCCAGGGCCTGAAAGTCGGTGTCTACAATTCTCCGCACCTGCTGCGTTACAACGAGCGGGTGCAGGTCAATGGCGTCGAAGCCACTGACGCCGAACTGTGCCAGGCCTTCGCTGCGGTGGAGGCGGGGCGTGGTGACACTTCCCTGACTTACTTCGAAATGGGCACATTGGCCGCGTTCTGGCTGTTTCAACAGTCCGGGCTCGATGCTGTGGTGCTGGAAGTCGGTCTAGGCGGGCGCCTGGATACGGTCAATGTGGTCGATGCCGATATGGCGCTGGTCACCAGCATTGGCGTCGATCATGCGGATTACCTGGGTGATACCCGCGAATCCGTGGCCTTCGAGAAGGCTGGTATCTTCCGCCAGGGCGCGCCTGCGCTGTGTGGCGACCTCAATCCCCCGCAACCCCTGCTGGACAAAGCGCGCGAGCTTGCCTGCCCGTTTTTCCTGCGTGGGCGCGATTTCGATCTCGGGGTCACCGATCACAACTGGCAATGGCGCGGCCTGGACATTCAGGGGCACGCCGTCGAGTTGCACGACCTGCCGCTGCTCGATTTGCCGATGGAGAATGCGGCGCTCGCCTTGCAGGCGTATCTGTTGCTGGGTCTGCCGTGGGTCGATGCGCAGATTGTCCAGGCGCTGCAAGCGACGCGGGTGGTCGGTCGTCTCGATCGCCGGCAGTTCAACTGGCAGGGCAAGCGTCTTAATCTGTTACTGGACGTGGGGCATAACCCCCATGCGGCGGAGTATCTGGCCCGGCGATTGGCCAGTCGTCCTCCGGTTGGCAAACGCCTGGCGGTGTTCGGATTGCTGGCCGACAAGGATCTGGATGGTGTTATTGGCGAATTGAATGCTAGTGTCGAGCACTGGGCTGTCGCTCCGCTGGATTCGCCACGGGCGCGGCCGGTGGCCGATCTGCAAGATGCGCTACTCAAGCGCGGTGCGTCGGTAGCATGCTATGACAGCGTGGCGGCCGCCCTGGAAGGGCAGTGCGCGCTGGCAACGAGCGACGATGAAATATTGTTGTTCGGATCATTTTATTGTGTCGCCGAGGCCCTTGAGTGGCTGGCTCGGCGCTCCACGGAGGAAGCGGCAAATGGCATTGCTGGATAAGGCCTACAAACAGCGCATGGTTGGCGCGCTCGTACTCGTCGCACTGGCCGTGATTTTCCTGCCGATGCTGTTCTCCCGTCAGGATGAGCAGCGCCAGGTAACGGTCGAAGCCCCGTCCGCCCCTCAGGCGCCAGCGATGCCGCAGGTTCAAGTGGAGCCGGTCGTAGTGCCCGAGCCGCAAGCCTTGCCGCAAGAACCTGTGCCGAGCGACGACGAAATCGCCCAGCAAGAACTACCGGTTACAGCGCCTGCACCTGCTGCACCGGCTGCACCGGTCGCTCCCGCGCCAACGGCAAAACCGGTCACGCCGCCGCCTGCGCCGGCACCGGTTCCGGCATTGGCCGCGAAGCCGGCGACTGCGCCGTCCCAACCAATCAGCGCGGCACCGGGTAAGCCAGACACCACGCAAAGCCGTGTCGACGCCAATGGTCTGTCGGTGAGTTGGTCGGTGCAACTGGCCAGCCTGGCCAACCGTGAAAGCGCGGAAAAGCTGCAGAAAACCCTGCGCAGCCAAGGCTACAACGCCTATATCCGCACTGCCGACGGCAAGAATCGGGTGTTTGTCGGGCCGCTGATCGAACGCGCCGAAGCCGATCGTCTGCGCGACTTGTTGAATCGCCAGCAGAACCTCAAGGGGTTCGTGGTGCGCTTTCAGCCAGAACGCGGCTAAATCTATCGCAGCGATTTGAAATGCACTGACAATCGCAGCTTACCGATAAGCATGGGCTCTGCTAAAATGCGCCGCCTTATCCGTCTGTAGGCTGCACTGTGCCATTTACCTGGGTTGACTGGGCGATCGTTGCAATCGTCGCCATCTCTGCATTGATCAGTCTGAGCCGCGGCTTCGTCAAAGAAGCACTGTCGCTGGTGACCTGGATCATCGCAGGAGCTGTTGCCTGGATGTTTGGTGGCTCACTGTCCGAGTACCTCGCCGGATATATCCAGACGCCATCGGCTCGCGTGATCGCGGGCTGCACCATCATGTTTGTCGCCACCCTGGTGGTGGGCGCAATGATCAATTATCTGATCGGCGAATTGGTACGGGTCACCGGGTTGTCCGGGACCGATCGATTCCTCGGCATGGCCTTCGGCGCCGCGCGTGGCGTGTTGCTGGTGGTCGTGGCGGTCGGGCTGTTGAGCCTGGGGCCGGTACAGCAGGACGAGTGGTGGCAGCAGTCACAGCTCGTGCCAAAATTTCTATTGGTCGCCGACTGGTCCAAAAACCTGATCCTCGGGTGGAGCAGTCAGTGGCTTGCCAGCGGAATCAGCGTACCCGCTGATATTCCGTTCAAGGAGCACCTCTTGCCGACGGCCAAAACGCCTCAGTGAGTTGTGTTCAGTTCAGATCCATTAAGTAGGGGTTGCGTCGCATGTGTGGCATCGTCGGTATCGTCGGTAAGTCGAACGTCAATCAGGCGCTGTATGACGCGCTAACCGTCCTCCAGCACCGCGGCCAGGACGCTGCCGGTATCGTGACCAGCCATGATGGCCGGTTATTCCTGCGCAAGGACAATGGCCTGGTACGTGACGTTTTCCATCAGCGTCACATGCAACGGCTGGTCGGCCACATGGGCATTGGCCATGTGCGTTATCCGACCGCGGGCAGCTCGACTTCGGCCGAAGCTCAACCGTTTTACGTCAACTCGCCTTACGGCATCACTTTGGCGCACAACGGTAACCTGACCAACGTTGAACAGCTGGCCAAGGAGATTTACGAATCTGACCTGCGCCACGTCAACACCAGCTCTGACTCGGAAGTACTGCTTAACGTGTTCGCCCACGAACTGGCCCAGCGCGGCAAGTTGCAGCCGACCGAAGAAGACGTGTTTGCTGCCGTGACCGACGTGCACAACCGTTGCGTCGGTGGTTACGCTGTCGTGGCGATGGTCACCGGCTACGGCATCGTCGGCTTCCGCGATCCGCACGGCATCCGCCCGATCGTGTTTGGCCAGCGTCATACCGACGAAGGCGTTGAGTACATGATTGCTTCCGAAAGCGTTTCCCTCGACGTGCTCGGTTTTACCTTGATTCGCGACCTGGCGCCGGGCGAAGCGGTCTACATCACTGAAGACGGCAAGCTGCACACCCGTCAGTGCGCGACCAACCCGTCCCTGACACCGTGCATTTTCGAACACGTTTACCTGGCGCGCCCTGACTCGATCATCGACGGTGTTTCGGTATACAAGGCCCGCCTGCGCATGGGCGAGAAGCTCGCCGAGAAGATTCTGCGCGAGCGTCCTGAGCATGACATCGACGTGGTTATCCCGATTCCGGACACCAGCCGCACCGCGGCCCTGGAACTGGCCAACCATTTGGGCGTGAAGTTCCGCGAAGGCTTCGTGAAGAACCGCTACATCGGCCGGACCTTCATCATGCCGGGCCAGGCTGCACGGAAAAAATCCGTACGCCAGAAGCTCAACGCCATCGAACTGGAATTCCGCGGCAAGAACGTGATGCTGGTGGACGACTCGATCGTGCGCGGCACCACCTGCAAGCAGATCATCCAGATGGCTCGTGAAGCGGGCGCCAAGAACGTCTACTTCTGCTCGGCTGCACCGGCCGTGCGTTTCCCGAACGTCTACGGCATCGACATGCCGAGCGCCCACGAACTGATCGCCCACAACCGTTCGACCCAGGACGTGGCCGACCTGATCGGCGCCGACTGGCTGATCTATCAGGACTTGCCTGACTTGATCGAAGCGGTCGGTGGCGGCAAGATCAAGATCGACAAGTTCGATTGCGCTGTGTTCGATGGCCAGTATGTGACTGGCGATGTCGACGAGGCTTATCTGAACAAGATCGAGCAGGCACGCAACGATGCCTCCAAGGTCAAGACCCAGGCAGTCAGCGCGATCATCGACCTGTACAACAACTAAGTAAGAACCGGCCTTGTAGGAGCGAGGCTTGCCCGCGAAGCTTTTGGCGTCCCCAAGGGACTCTTCGCGGGCAAGCCTCGCTCCTGCGGGCCGGTTTTGTATCTACCATCGAATAGGGCAAGGAGTGACAGCATGAGTCAGGATTGGGATGCCGGTCGGTTGGACAGCGACCTC
>NZ_RCOB01000142.1:28878-36644 GCF_004307665.1 Pseudomonas sp. Sample_16 | reverse complement strand
TTGATCAGCGCCATGCCGTAGGCCTTGACCTCGTCGGTCGGCTCGGTGGGCTGGTGCGGGTACTCGACTTCCACCAGATACGGCGGGCGATGGTGCTTGAGCCAGGTTTTCAGGCGAACCCGGGTCAGGCCCTGGGCGACGAATTGCAGCTTGCCGTTCTCGCGACTGGCGTGATGCACCTTGACCAGCGTGCCGTACAGCGGCAAGGCCGAGGTGTCGAAATGGCGCGGGTCTTCCTGGGGCGTGTCCATGTAGAACAGGGCCAGGGAATGGTGATCGGACTTGGCGACCAGATCGAGGGTCTCGGCCCACGGCTCTTCATTGACGATGACCGGCAGCACCTGGGCCGGGAAGAACGGTCGGTTGTGGATCGGGATGATGTAGACCTTGTCCGGCAGGTTCTGGCCGGGCAGGGCAAGGCCTTTGCCGGGAGTGTGGTGGGTGGCGTTTTCCGGGTCTGCGTATTCGCTCGGGTCTTCAGGGAATTCTTGCTGGTCGCTCATGGGGGCACCTGCGCAATGGGTATGGGTCTTAGATGGGGCAGGTTGGCGGTGGTTTCAATGCATGCCTTGGCGTTAATGAATCATTCGAAGGTGTGTTCAGCAGGGATTCAGGTTAGCTGGACTGTGGCGCGGCGCATTGATTCAGGGGAGAGAAAACCTGTCCACAGTGCACAGTCCTGTTGCGCCAAGGACGCACCTGACTGTTCTGCCAGTTCAAATCAGTGGTTCGTCAGTTGCCCCGGATCAGCGCAAAGTTTCTCGGTGACGAGGCGCTGATCGTGTGCAGTCTTCGCGAATCTGCAAGCCATCGACGGCCAGTGGCGCTTCGATTCTGCGGTATCGCGACAACTCCGGTAGCGCGGGTGCGCCGATCACCAGAAGTGCGCCGGCCTGGTCCCCCGAGAGCGCGCCGGCGCCGCATATTTTCGCCGCGCCACCGGCCTTTTCGATGACGCGAATGAGTTTGGCGATATTCCTCGGCACCACGCCGAGGCTTTCCAGCGCGGCTTCGTATTCTTTGAGCAGGTGCTTGAGTGTCGCGGGCATCAGGACCGGCCGCTGCAACAGCCCCCGGAAGCGTTCAGCGGTGTGACGCATGCGTTTTAAAAGTGCATTGTCGGGGCCTTCGAGCCGTTGGCGGGTGGCGGCGATGACTTGTCCGGTGGTCTCACGGGCGGCGCCGGTGTCGTAGAGTTGTACGTCACGCAACTGCAACCACGCCGTGCTTTTAGGCCAGGCGATCAGTTTGAAATTGCCATCGGCCATGGGGCGCCGCTCGACCGTCGAACCCAGCAGGCTGGTGTTGTGATCGATCCCTGACGGTTGGCCGTGCTGGTAACGTTCGATGCTCATCGCTACCGATTCCAGCGGGTGTTGTCGCGGTTGCAAATCGAAGAATCGCAACAGCGCCGCGGCCAGACTGACAGCCAAGGCGCCTGAGCTGCCAAATCCGCAATGGATGGGAATGGTCGACTCCACCCGCACGGAAAATCCCCGCCATTGATTCGGTGTCAGCTTGCGCAGCACTACGCCAATGGCACATTTGATCAGGTAATCGGCGTCGATTTTTCCAGTGAGGGTAAAACCCGGGATACGCAATTGGGCCTCGCGACTCGGGTAGTCGAGCAATGTTGCCAGTGTGTAACAGCGATGATGGTCAAGACCGGGCAACTGCAACTCTATGTATTGGTCGTTACGGGGGCGCACTTGCACGTCGCAATACAGGCCCAGTGATGTGGCGATTGCCGGACAACCGTGAAGGAGGGCGTGCTCGCCCATCAGGATGATTTTGCCGGGTGCGCGGGCTTGTATGGTGGTGGCTGTCATGGTTCAGCTTCCCGGCTTTCGCATGTTGCCGTTTGCATGTCGGGCGCGTAGCGGCCTTGCAAGGCCTGATTGGGTGTGAGGCATGAAGGCTCCGCGGGTCATCCATGAGTACGTGTTCACGGTTGATGATGCGCAGCGGAGATGCGGAAAGATACTGTGAAAGTTGACAGTTTTTTAGAACGATTGGCGATTGATCGGTACGCCTCATCAAGTAGCAGACCAGGCCCGGACACACAGACAAAAAAGGCGACTCCCTCTCAGGAGTCGCCTTTTCCGGTTAACCGCCGTTAAAACTTATTCCGACAGTTTGTAAGCAATCACATAGTCACCCTGTTTGGTGCCCAGTGAACCATGACCGCCGGCGACGACGAGCACGTATTGCTTGCCGTCCTTGCCGGTGTAGGTCATTGGCGTGGTTTGTGCGCCGGCCGGCAGGCGGCCTTCCCACAGTTGCTTGCCGTTTTTCACGTCGTAGGCGCGCAGGTACTGGTCGAGGGTGCCGCTGAGAAAACCGACGCCACTGGCGGTGGTGAAGGTGCCGCCCAGGCTTGGCACGCCCATGCTCAGAGGGATCGGCACCGGCGAGCTGTCGCGCACGGTGCCGTTCTTGTGCATCCAGATTTTCTGCTGGGTCGTCAGGTCGATGGCGGCGACATAACCCCATGCCGGCGCCTGGCAAGGCAAGCCCATCGGCGACAGCAGCGCTTCGAGGACTACGCCATAGGGCGCGCCCTTGTTCGGCTGCACGCCTTCGGTTTCGCTTTTGCGCGGGCCTTGGGCGGCGATTTCAGCGGCCGGGATCATTTTCGATTTGAAGGCCATGTAGCTCGGGTTGACGAAAGCGATCTGACGCACCGGGTCAACCGAGATACCGCCCCAGTCGAACACCCCGAAGTTGCCTGGATAAACAATCGAACCCTGCAGCGATGGCGGCGTGAACGGACCGTCGTAGCGCATGGATTTGAAGTCGATCCGGCAGATCAGTTGGTCGAATGGCGTCACGCCCCACATATCGCGTTCTTGCAGCGGTGGCGGCATCAGGTTGAGGTCGGATTTCGGTTGGGTCGGCGAGGTATGATCGCCTTCCACCGCGCCTTGCGGCACCGGCACTTCGTTGATCGGCACGATGGCCTGGCCGGTGCTGCGATCGAGCACGTAGATGCTGCCTTGCTTGGTTGACGCCAGGACGGCCTGCTTCACGCCATTGGCGGTTTTCAGGTCCATCAGGGTCGGCTGACCACCGACGTCCATGTCCCACAGGTCATGGTGGGTGAACTGGAAGTGCCAGCGCACCTTACCGGTGGCGATGTCCAGAGCGGTCAGGCCCGCGGCGTGCAGTTCCGATTCAGGGGTACGCGCGCCACCGAACTGGTCCGGGGTCTGGTTACCCATCGGCAGGTAGAGCATGCCGAGTTTTTCATCGACCGCGAACATCGACCACATGTTCGGCGAGTTACGGGTGTAGACCTTGCCTTCGGCGATCGGCGTGGTGTCGTCCGGGTTGCCGCTGTCCCAGTTCCACACCAGTTTGCCGGTGTGCACGTCGAACGCACGGATCACGCCGCTTGGCTCGTCGGTGGAGACGTTGTCGGTGACGTGACCGCCAATCACCACCAGGTCCTTGGTGACCGCTGGCGGCGAAGTGGAGTAGTAACCACCGGCCGTGAAGCCGCCGATGTTGGCGCGCAGGTCGACCTGGCCTTTGTCGCCGAAGTCTTCGCACATTTTGCCGGTGTCGGCGTTGAGGGCGATCAGGCGGGTATCGGCGGTTGGCAGGAAGATCCGGCGCGGGCAGACACTGGCCACCGGTGCGCTGGCGCTGCCGGTCGGGCTCTGCTCGGAGGCGTACACCGCGTCATCGTGATAGGTCACGCCACGGCAGGTCATGTGCGCCCAACCCTTGAAGTTCGCCGCGTTCTGCGTGGAGAGCTTCGGATCGAAACGCCAGATTTCCTTGCCGGTGTCCGGGTCCAGCGCAATCACCTGGCTGTGCGGCGTGCACACGTACAGCATGCCGTTGACTTTCAGCGGGGTGTTTTCGGCGGTGGTTTCGCCCGGGTCGTTCGGCCCTGGCAGGTCGCCGGTGCGATAAGACCAGGCTTGCACCAGTTTGTGCACGTTCTGCGGGGTGATCTGCGCCAGTGGCGAGTAACGGTCACCGTGGGCGCTGCGGCCGTAGGAGTTCCAGTCACCCTCCGGCATGGCCGGGGCGGTGTTGGTCATGCCATCGACGCTGTCGCGGTCCAGTTGACCCTTGATTTCACCGGGGTTGGTGAACTGGCTGGCCAACGCGGTAACGCCAGCGAGCACCACGGCCACACCCAGCGCGCCGGTGCCCATCGGTGCGGCACCGTCACGCAGCAACGGACGACGAAACCACGGCAGCAACATCACCAGGCCCAGCGCAAACAGCATCGCCAGGCGCGGCACCAGTTGCCACCAATCGAGGCCGACTTCCCACAATGCCCATACGGTGCTGGCGAACAGCACCAATGCGTACAGGCCCAGTGCGGCGCGGCGGGCCAGCAACAACAGGATGCCGGTCAACGCCAGGCCGATACCGGCCAGCAGGTAGTACAGCGAGCCGCCGAGCATGCTCAGCTTGATCCCCCCGGCCAGCATGGCCAGGCCCATTAGCAGAAGCAGTATGCCAAGCAGGCTTGGCCATAGACGGCTTCGACCCAAGGCACCATCAGTGCTCATAGTGTGATTCTCCGTGACGTTTCAAGTAGTCCCGCGCAAGTTCACTGTAGATGACGATCCTGTGCGGGCAGGGTTCAGATAAAAACCGGTTGGTTGATGCCATTCCTGTAGGAGCGAGGCTTGCCCGCGAAGACGGTGTGTCATTTGGCATTGAGGCTGCCTGACCCACCGCCATCGCGGGCAAGCCTCGCTCCTACAAGGGCTTTGCTTGTTTTTTAGAACGATGACTGGATCTTGATCCCGCCGATCAGCGCGTCATCGACGTCGTTCACGCCACCGGGGTGGCGGATGTATTGCAGGTTCGGGCGCACGGTCAGCCAGTTGTTCACATGAACGCCGTAATAGAGTTCGGCGCTGTATTCGGTGTCTTGCGGCGGCAAGTAGGCTGGATCGTCGTAGTCGAAAACCGCGTGGGCCTGGTTGGTTGCCTCGGCGTTCTTGCGATACGCCGGGTTGACGTGCACGCGCGCCATGGCGAAACCGATATCGTCCCTGGCGCGAGCGTCGAACAGGCCTTTGTAGACGACGCCGGCCTGGACGTAGTTGTCGATGGCGTTGGTTTTCTTGTCGTGCATCGTGCCGTTGGCGAACACGCTCAGGCCGCGGGAGTGGTCGCTGGCGATGCTGGTGATCTGCTGCTGGATGCCGAGCCACACACCATGCTTGCTCGATGCACTGCGGTAGGCTTCGCCACTCAGGGCGGCGGGCTGGCCATTGCTGTCTTTGTAGACGTCGGTAGCGTTGGCGTTGCTGTAGTAGTAACCAACGCGGTATTCGCCCGGCAGGCCATTGAGCCTGGGCGTCCACACCAATTCCACCGGGAGAATCGCGCCTTGGGTGCCGCTGCCACTGAGCTTGAAGCCGTTGTCGCGATCAAGGTTCGACGGGTTTTGCTCGTACACGCCGACCTGTGCGTACAGTTCGGGCGTCAGGTGATACTTGACCCGCATCGCCCACTGGCTGACCGGCCAGTTGTACCAGATGTCCCCCGCCCAGTTGCCGACCTGCGAGCCGCAAAATGCCAGGTTCTGGAAATCGCACGGGAAACTGTTGAAGTCTTCGCCTTCACCGAAGCGGCCGACCTTGATGTCGAGTTGCTGATCGAAGAATTTCTGCTGATACCACATCTGTGTCAGGCGCCAGGTCTGGCCGCGGCCCCAGACTTCCTGGGCCGATGTGAAGCCGCCGACACGCGGATCGTTGATGCGGTCGTTGCTGATGTTGTTGCCGCTGCGTTCGGTGATGGTCAGCTGAAATTCGGCGTCGTCCCAACCGAGTATCTTTTGCAGGTCCAGGTGCGTACCCATACCAAACTGGTCGCTGTAACGCGCCGTACGGTCGTGATCGTAACCACCGTGCAGATTGCTGCCCATTTCACCGGTGTAATCGATTTTGAAGTCGTAGCCCTTTTCCGCCAGTTCTGTACGCGTGCCGTTCCAGTCGCCGAGCATCCACGGTGAATCGCTATCGAAGGCCGGGGCAGCCTGGGTACAAGTGGCAAGGCCAAGCGCGGTGCAGCCACCGAGCATTTTCAGGACTTTTCGACAGGCGACCGGCATTGAGACAGCGCTGTCTTGAGAGGGCGGGAAATCAGGCATAGAAGGAAATTCTTAATCTTTTTCTAAGGAATGAACGACGCGTAGCAAGATGGATGAAGCGTTTCAGCGATAGCGGGGCGCAAGCATAATGTTCTGTTACAAATAGAGAAAGCGCTTTTCCTGACATGCATCCTTTCTAAATTGGTAACAGTCACGACCTATTACTGTAGGAGCGAGCCTGCACGCGATGAATTCAAGAGCGCCGCGAGGCGTCTGCAATCCAGCGTTATCGTTGACGACCAACGCTGACAGGCTCGCTCCTGCAAGGGGCCGCAATTCACCTACATTTAGCGAATAGCGCATGCAGCGCTTCCACCGCAACAGCCGCTCGGCTAAGGTGCGCGGCTTCCCCATTCCAACATCGCTGAAGGCCCGGCATGACCGAACAGAACAACGACCCGCTGCATGGCGTCACCCTGGAGCAGATCCTCAATGTCCTGGTCGAGCACTACGAATGGTCGGGGCTGGCCGAACGCATCGATATCCGCTGCTTCAAGAGTGACCCGAGCATCAAGTCGAGCCTGACGTTCCTGCGCAAAACCCCGTGGGCACGGGAGAAGGTCGAGCGCTTGTACGTGAAACTGATACGTACCAAGCGACCGCTCTGAACATGTTCAAGGCGCCTGCCGTGCGACGTCGTTTCGTGGCCGTGGCTGCCATCCTCGGTTGGGCCGGTTTGAGCATCCAGATGTACCTGATCTTCCATTCACGCTGGACGCTGGGTGCCAGTCTGCTGGGTGGGCTGGTTAGCTTCTTCAGCTATTTCACCGTGCTGAGCAATACGCTGGTGGCCACAGTCCTGACCTGTGAACTGACCTCGCGCGAGTCGGCTGTGCGTCGCTGGTTTTTACAGCCGTGGGTCAGCAGCGGCATCGCCGTGAGCATCGTCGTGGTCGGGCTGGTGTACAGCCTTTTATTGCGCCATCTATGGCATCCCGAAGGTTGGCAATGGCTGGCCGATGAGCTGATGCATGACGTGATGCCAGGGTTGTTCCTGGTTTACTGGTTGTGTTGCGTACCCAAGGGTTTTTTGCGCTTGCGCCATATCGCCCTGTGGATGATTTATCCGCTGGTGTACTTCGGCTATGCGCTGTTGCGCGGGCATCTGCTGGCGGTTTATCCCTATCCGTTCATCGATGTCGAGAAGCTTGGTTATCCACAGGTGTTCGTCAATGCCGGAGGCTTGTTGCTAGGGTTCGTGCTGATTTCAGTTTTGCTGATTGGGCTGGATCGGTGGCGAGCGGCGAGATGCTGAATGCTTTTGTGGCGAGGGAGCTTGCTCCCGCTGCGCAGCCGAGCGGGAGCAAGCTCCCTCGCCACAGGAGTCATGTCAGGCTGAATCACTCATCATCGCCAGCATTCAGCTTCCAGTAACCAACGGGTGGTGATTCCAGTTTTGCTGATTGGGCTGGATCGTTGGCGAGCGGCGAGATGCTGAACGCTTTTGTGGCGAGGGAGCTTGCTCCCGCTGCGCTGCGAAGCAGTGCCAACACCTGCGAAGGGGAACTTCAGACGTACCCGGTTTGCCGATGTTGCGACTGCTGCGCAGCCGAGCGGGAGCAAGCTCCCTCGCCACAGTAATCATGTCAGGCTGAATCACTCATCATCGCCAGCATTCAGCTTCCAGTAACCAACG
>NZ_RCOB01000142.1:11315-28868 GCF_004307665.1 Pseudomonas sp. Sample_16 | reverse complement strand
TCATGTCAGGCTGAATCACTCATCATCGCCAGCATTCAGCTTCCAGTAACCAACGGGTGGTGATTCCAGTTTTGCTGATTGGGCTGGATCGTTGGCGAGCGGCGAGATGCTGAACGCTTTTGTGGCGAGGGAGCTTGCTCCCGCTGCGCTGCGAAGCAGTGCCAACACCTGCGAAGGGGAACTTCAGACGTACCCGGTTTGCCGATGTTGCGACTGCTGCGCAGCCGAGCGGGAGCAAGCTCCCTCGCCACAGTAATCATGTCAGGCTGAATCACTCATCATCGCCAGCATTCAGCTTCCAGTAACCAACAGCTTTGACGAACTGCTCATCCAGCCCATGCTCGTCCAGTAGCACGCGACGAATCTGCCGCGATACTTTGCTCTCAGTCGCAACCCACGCATACAGGCTGCCGGCCGGCACCTTGATCTGCCGCACGGTGCTCAGCAAATGGTCCTTGCCGCCCTCGCGCAAGACCCAGATCACATTGACCTCGGCAGCGCTTTGCAGCACTTGCTGTTCCTTGCCGTTTTCCACTTCCACAATCACCAGCGCACGGCGGTTGGCTGCCAGGCTTTCCAGGCGTCGGGCGATGGCGGGCAGGGCGGTTTCATCGCCGATCAGCAGATAGCTGTCGAAGATATCCGGCACGATCATCGAACCCCGTGGCCCGCCGATGTGCAGGAACTGTCCGGGTTTGGCCTGCTCGGCCCAGGTCGAGGCCGGGCCGTCGCCGTGCAGGACAAAATCGATGTCCAGCTCCAGTTTTTCCAGGTCGTAGCGGCGCGGGGTGTAGTCACGCATCTCAGGCATTGGGCCGCCGCTCTTGCCGGCGCCGAGCTCCAGCGTTTCCAGCGCCGCGGCTTGCTCGGCATTTTGCGGGAACAGCAATTTGACGTGGTCGTCGGTGCCGAGGCTGACGAAGCCCGCCAGCTCCGGCCCGCCCAGGGTAATCCGGCGCATGCGTGGGGTCAGGTCAACCACGCGCAAGACTTCCAGGCGACGACGTTTGATTTCATGCATGACACGGTGAATGGCTTGTGTGTTCACTTCAGTCATTCGCTTTCTCCTGGGTTGATGGAACGGCGGGGCCGTCGACGATGGCTTTGGCGGTGTTGTTCAGCAGCGTCGCGACACGCTGGATTTCTTCCGGGCTCCAGCGTCCATGGTGCAACTGCAACGCATGGCGCAGGTTATGCACGGCCTCGTGAATTTCGGCCGGACGATCATGCCCGCGCAACGAACGCTTGCTGACGTCGATGCGCATTCGCACGCCTTCGAGCGCAACGGCTTGCTCGGTCAATGACTGGCGACCGGCCTCTGTGACGCTGTAGCGCTTTTTTCCGCCTTCGGCATCACCGGTAATCAGTTCGCTCTCTTCCAGAAAAGTCAGGGTCGGATAAATCACACCAGGGCTCGGGCTGTAGGCGCCGTCGAACATGCCTTCGATCTGGCGGATCAGGTCGTAACCGTGGCACGGCTGCTCGGCGATCAATGCCAGTAACAGCAATTTCAGGTCGCCGGGGGCAAATACCCGAGGCCCGCGACCACCGCGTTCGCGGCCGGGGCGTTTTTCGAATCCGTCGCGACCGTCGCCATGTTCGCGGTGGGGAGAATGATGGTCTCTCATCTCTAGCGTTCTCTTTGTCGTGTTTAGATACAACTTAAGATATATCTTTTGTGTTTGGCAAAAGCCTCCGACCAACGGTTGGTCATCACGTCAGGCCGAACCGCCACTGAAAATGGCGTTTTCGCGGCGGCGCAAAAGATTGTCGAGACAGGCGAAGAAGTTGAAATTAGTGTTAACTCTCTAAATTAACTTTGCACGCCTTAATACATTGGTTTTGTAATATTGTTCCTACAGAAGTTGCTGTTGCGTTGCAGGTCTGGATTGTCTGTTCATTGGCTCTATGTAGTATTTATCTGACAGTCGAACATTGAATCTATCAATATTCTGAGTTTTTTCTTGCTGTGCTGGCGCCACTTTGGCTACGCCTATTGAGGAACTTGCCTGCTTACTTTCAAGACTTTTTGGTCGATCATCTTTCGGCGTTGAAAGTTGCGCTGGACCTCACTGCTCGTGACTGTCTGGTTTCAGCGCAACTTCCAATACTTAGATCCTATTATTTAAAACGACAGGTACTGAAAGATGTTCAAGAAAATCGCGTTTGCTGCTCCTCTGGCTGTTCTGGCACTGAGTTCCTCGATGGCGTTTGCCGCCACTGAAGCCAAGCATTCCATCAGCATTGTGGCCCATGTTCCATCCGACGATTTCTACGCGGTGCCAGTTGATTCGGACCTGGTCAACAAGGATCAGGACATGAGTTACAACCCGGGCACCGACTCGATGAGAACGGTTGATGGTCACTTCGATGTTCTGCATACCGCAGGCCGGGTCAACGCCCGTCTCGAAAGCGTGCCGAAGCTGATTGCCGGGAACAAGACCATCGACCTCAAGGTCGAGCTCAACGGTAAAACCCTGACGACCACTTCGCAGGAAGTAGTGGGTGAAACCGAGTCCAATGTCCGCTATCGCGCCCCGTTCAAAATCAGTGCAGTTGGCGGCAAGCCTGATGCGGGGGATTACACCGGTGTCGTCATGCTGATAGTTGAACCTTCCGTCTAAGAAACATCCGCGGCAGAACGTGTACTTATTCTAAGTAACGTAACCGGTTGGCAAACTTTCGGTTTGTCGACCGGGCTTTGAACTTCTTGCAAACAGAGTATTTGTTCATGTTCCCGATGACGCCCATCGCGGCAGCGCTTGCGTTGCTGTTGTGCAGCAGCGCATTTGCGGCGCCCACCACTATTGATAATACCCCCCGAAGTTTGCTGGCTCAGGCCAAAGGCTTGCCGGCGGATTTCGAGGAGCATTTTTTCGACGTGCCATTGGCCGTTCGGGTCGAGCTTGATCAACAGCCCCTCGGCGAGGCGATGATCGTGTTGTCGCGCGATGATCGGGTGACCTTGCTCGATTTCACCGATACCAGCGAAAGCCGCTTCGGTGCCATTGAGCGCGAAACCTGGGCTGATGTCCTCAAGCCCGGCGTCGCGCTGGGTGCCTGCACCGGTAAATGCCCGGAGCAGATGCTGGCGGTTCACTACAACCTGGAAAGCTCCTTGCTGTCGATCGTCACCGAAAACGCCGAGCGTGACATTGATGCCAAGCGTTTCTACGACCAGCCCGAAGGCGGCAGCAGCGGCCTGATGGTGCGCAACCAACTTAACCTCAATGGTGGTCAGGATCAGGATCTTGGAGGACGATTCGGCCTCGAGGCCAGTGGCAGCCTTGGTAACTGGAGCCAAGCCTTCAATATGCAACTGGCGCGCCTGGGCGGCCCGGACA
Source organism: Pseudomonas sp. Sample_16 (assembly GCF_004307665.1). NCBI lineage: Bacteria > Pseudomonadati > Pseudomonadota > Gammaproteobacteria > Pseudomonadales > Pseudomonadaceae > Pseudomonas > Pseudomonas sp. Sample_16. Next base: position 25,524 of record NZ_RCOB01000142.1, on the reverse strand, counting down.
CCAAGACTTACCATGCGGTGCATGAGCTCTACACCCAGCGCGAACTGCAAGGCAGTTTTTTTCGACTGGGTTACTTCACCCCCAATTCCGAAGGCCTCACGCGTCAGCCGCGCTCGTTCGGTACCAGCCCTGACACCGCCGTGGGCGTGATGTACGGCAGTTCTGACAGTCTGGCGATCGACAGTCCGAGACCCAGTGTTTATCCGATTTATGTCACCGCCAATCGGCAGGCCTCGGTGGAGATATTTCGCGATGGTTTGCTGATCAACACCCAGTCAGTTCCGGCAGGTTTGCAAACCCTCGACACCCGGCCATTGCCCGGCGGTATCTACGAAGTGGAAGTGCGACTGATCGAAGACGGCCAAACCACTTCAACCACCCAGGAACTGATCTACAAACCCAACAACTGGCGTAATCTCGATGAGCGCTGGCGCTACAACCTGTTCGCAGGGCAGGAAAGCAAGCTGCTCAGTAACTGGGATCAACAGAACAACGGCGATGCGACCGCGGGCGCTGCGATCAACTACCTGCTGCACCCAAGAGTGATCCTTGGATTATCGGCACGTCAGGTCCGCAGCACGCTTCAGTACGGCAGTTCCATCGACTGGAGCCTGGCCAACAGCATCAACCTGTACGCCAATCTGTACCAGACCGAAGACCACGGTACTGGCGCTGATCTGCAGGCACTCTACAACTATGGTTCCGGCAGCCTGGTGGTCAGCCACAACCGCAGCTGGCTTGATACCACCAACACCTACGACACGTTGCCCGACGGCACCCGCGTGCGCCAACGTAATGTGTTCACTGGCGAAACCAGCAATTCATCGCTGGCGTTGAACCACCGGATCAGCCGCAAAAGCTCAATCAATGCGCGTGTCTCTCACAGCGAAGGCAATGTCGAAGGCGTCGGTTTGGATCTGGGTTGGACGCAACGCATGACGTTGCTTGGCAGTGATGCCAACTGGCGTCTGTCGCTGTTCGATCGTCCGGGCAGCTACAGCAGCGGCGATGCGCGTAATCGCGGTGTCGATCTGAGCATCAACATGGCACTGGGCGGGCCGGGTCAGCAAGTGTCCGGCAGCATCGGTTCGCGTACGGCGCGAGATGGCAGCCGTGACAACAACGCTTCACTTGGCTACCGAAAAGACCTGCAGGACCATGTGCTGCAAAGCGTCTCGGTGACCGCGCTGACCGACACCTACGGCGTCGGCTTGTCGAGCCTGGCGAACTTTCGCACCGATGCGATCAACGGCGACGGTTTCCTGCAGCGCTCTTCCTACAACGGAAATTTCACCGGCGGCCTGAACCTCGACAGCACGGTGGTCGTTGGTGGTCAGCGTATGGCCCTGACCAGTCAGCATCAGGGGCGCGGTGCCGGGATGATTGTCGACATTGAGTCCGATATCGATGGCATCGCCCTGCGTGCCGATGACCTCAGTGGTGGCAGCGTGGCGCTGCGTCCGGGGCGCAATTTCATTCCGTTGACGGCGTACAAGAACAGCTCGGTGAGCTTCGATTTCGAAGGCAACCATGTGCCGGCAGCGAGCATCGCGCCTTCCCGTACCCGCTATCACCTGAACAAGGGCGGGGTGGACTACCGCAAGATCACCGTGAGCAAAACCCTGACAGTGCTCGGGCGCTTGCTCGATGCACAAGGACAGCCACTCAAGGGGCATCACGTGATCAACCATGCCAGCCGTGGGGTGACCGAAGTCGACGGATTTTTCTCGATGGAAATGAACGCCGGTTCACCGACCCTGGAAGTGCGCTACGCCAATCAACTGTTGTGCCAGTTCCGCCTCGATGCCGATCGTCATCGCAGTGAAAACAACGTGTTGATGATCGGTGATCTGAAGTGCACGCCGGACACGCTGGCCGATGCCAGTTCCTCTGATCAGAAGGCAGGTTGAAGCCATGAAAATCTCTACTGTCGGCCTGGCGCTGGCGATGACGTTGGTGGCTCCATCGGTTGGGGCGGTGAATCAGGAGATCCGGGCACTGTTCACCCCCGATCCCTCGCAGCCGCAAAAAAACGTATTCATCAACAAGACTCCGAACAGCGGCTATTGCGCGACTTACCCGGACCAGTGCAAGGACAACAATATGTTCAGCATTCGTTTGCCGGTTCGCTTCGGACCGAGGGCAAACATCGGGCGTCTGGATCTCATCCCTGTGAAAGTACCGGCCAACTGGCGGCAACTGACGGTGACGAACAGGCAAACACTGGAAACCGAAACGGTCGAGGTGCGCATTACCGGTGTTGGTTCCGAATACGTCCTGAGTCATTCGGCCGCCAGCCTGGTCGGTGTGACAGACATTCTCGAGGGACATCAGAAACTGTGGTACGGCAGCAGCTGGGTATACGCGCCACCTCCTTGCGAGTACAGCGGTGTAGGGGCGTACTCACCCAATACGTATCGATTCTTCTGGAAAACCCCGACAGAGGCGGCCTGCAACAAAAGAACCTACTTTGCTATCCCGCACATGTCCTTCGAAAATCTGGATATTGCCTATGAACTGCGCACGCCCAACCCGCTGGGAATGTCGACCGGGCTCTATACCGGATCGCTGAGCTATCGAGTCGGCCCAGGTGCTGATTTCGACTTGGGAAGCATGCCTGCGGACGACAGTAACCTGACACTGGACTTCGTGCTGGACGTACAGCACACCCTGAAAGTCGATATTCCTCCGGGCGGGGAAAAAGTCCGTTTGACCCCGGCAGGTGGCTGGCAAAGCTGGTTGAACGAAGGTCGAAAGCCTGTTCGGCTGTTCCGCGACCAGACCTTCCTGATCTCGGCGTCGACGCGTTTCAAAATGCACCTGGAATGCGAAATCGCCATAAGACCTTTTGAGTGCATGATCCAGGACCGCAAAAACGGGCGTGCGGTTGAGGTGCAAGTCAGTACCACGTTGCCAAATGGCCTGACCGACCTCGCCGGTCAACCGGTCAAACAGCGTCGGCTACGTATCGGTGCGGAGAATGCCCAGCAGTTTCAACCGGGCTTCTATGTGGACAGACGTCCAGGCGTGTTGCACTTCGAAATTCCATCCAGTCAGATGGGTTTCATGCTCAGCCCCGGTCAGCCCGGCTATTACGCCGGCAACGTCACGGTGATCTGGGATTCGGATCTTTGATGGGCTGCGAATCGTCAAGTGCCGTCCGTTTGTGTTCAATGCTGATGAGGTTCAAGGGTATGAAACGTCTGTGGTTGCTGTTGGGTTTGTGCGGTTTTTCTTCAGGTCTTCAGGCCGGGCCGCAGATCAACGTCGGTACGGTTTACGACTATCTGGATGGTGACAAGAGCACCTACCTCAAGCGCGTGTTCAACAGCGGTGACAGTACCGCTTTCGTCAAGGTCAATATCCTTGAGATTGTCTACGACGCCGATGGAACGTCCCGTGAAGTGCCGGTCAAGACACAGGCCGATGCCAGTGCCCGCGATGGCTTGATGGCCAGCCCCGCGCGGTTGATCGTGCCGGCCAATGGCATGCAGGGGACACGCTTGCTGCTGATGGGCAACCGGGACACCGAACGATATTTTCGCGTGCGTTTTGTGCCGGTGGTGCCGGAAAAGGAAGACGACTTTGCCGTGTCCAGCGAGGAACGCGAGGAATACAAAAAGAACCTCTCGGCGGGGGTCAACATCATGACCGGGTTCGGCACGGTGTTCTTCGTGCGGCCGAAGGACAGCCGTTTCGACAGTGTGATCGAAGATGGAGCCGAGCGTTACCGGCTGCGTAACAACGGCAATACGGTGGTGGTAGTCGATGAGTTTCGCAACTGCTCGCTCAAGGACGAGACCGAATGCGAGCCGACCACCAAACACCACATCCTCGCGGGCCGGACCTTCGAATTCGAGAAAAAGCCCGGTCGCGAGTACCGCTTCAATCTGGTCGAGGGCAACGCGAAAAAACCGCTGCGCATCGCCAGCAAGCAATGATGAGGTAAACGGTGATGCAAAGGATAACTGACATGATCAAGCCAGCAGCCATTGTCGGGTGCGCAGGTGTCTTGACGCTGATAAGTGTGTGCGCATTCGCGGCACGGGAGGAACACACGTTCGAAGTGTCGGCGGATATTCCAACTCTTGGGTTTTATATAATCCCGGCCGAATCGGACTGGATTCATCGCGAGCAGATTCTGGCCTGGAACATCAATACGTCGACCTTGGGTGGGCTGCGTAAGAATTTCGACGTCAAACACGACACCAGTGCCATCGAAGCGCGGCTCGAAAGCGAGCCCTATTTGTCCAATGGACGTGATGATCAGAACATTTACCTGCAGGTCCGTTTCAATGGCCAGGAACTGAGCCACGATCCGCAACCCCGGCAGGTGGTATCAGCGGCACAAGCCACAGCGGGCGGCCGCTTTCCCCTGGAGATACAACCAAAAGTGCCGTCCGGTGGTTATAAACCCGGGACTTACCATGGAAGCGTGCAGCTGATTTTCAATGCAGCCGCCCCTGCCGGTACCTGAAGACTTGCCAGGTGATAAAAGTGATGCCCTGACGCGCCAAAAAAGAGCCTGACGATGTTCGCAACCGTCAGGCTCTTTTGGGTTCGATCAGGGCAACGTGTGCGGGTTATTGAGCTGCTCTTCTCAACGCTTCACGGGTCAGTCGTCTCGACAGTTCTTTTTGTTCATACCCCAGATCAACCAGCAATCGATCGAAGACCGCATCGCTTATCGCTTGATCGGCAAAGACGACAGTGGCCGGTACCGGTAAATCATTCATCAGCACTTTGAGCCGCTCTCTCAGTGCGCTGCGTTCGACGTCTGTCAGGTTCACCGACTCAGCCCATTCGCGCTGTGATTCGCGCAAGGTTGTGAGCTGCTCATATCGAGTCAGATACCGCTGTTTATTGGCCTCGATTCGTACCGGATACTTTTCACGCAGATAGCGCGTCCAGAAGTTGCGTTCCAGCATCTTGTTGACCAGTCCATCACCTTGCTCCAGGGATAGAACCTTGTCGTAGGCCTGATCAATCATTGCCTCGCTTACTCCCGCTACCTTTGTGAAGGGGATGCCTCTGGATTGCCAAGGCAGGTTCAACCGTTCTGCCAGGGCCGTCTGGTAGGCCTGGTACACGGCGACCTGGTCCGGATTGTCTGCCCGGCTCGCCATATCGGCCTCGACAATTTCGTTGACCAGCTCCAGGCGTGCCGCACCTTTGGCCAGGGTGACCAGTTGCTGTTCAAGCTGAGCCGGGTCGGTCGAATAGGAGTAGGCCTCCGAGGCCAGCACCTTGATACCCATGGTGTTGAAACGTTGAGCACCAGCGTTGTCATGGTTGTCCGGTTGCTCGACGGCGGTGAACAGCTCCTCGCGCAAGTTGTCATCCAGGTATACGGCGTCAAGCATGCGCCAGACCCGCTGCAGCAATTGGTTACGCGCTTCGCCACCGGCTCGGTAGTCGGCAAAATGTTGAGTGTCTGCAAGAAAGGACATGAAGCGTTCGGCCTGCGGTTCGTCGATCAATGTCGACCAGACATTCTGTCGATCAATACCCCAACCCGGCACCTCGTTCCACAGAGCGGTATTGAAGCTTGAGCGGATAATCGCATCGACTTCGGTGGCCGAGGGCACCACCGGCTTGGGAGAAAGTCCTGCCGAGCGACGAATGTCCTGATAAAGCACCTGATTGAGCTCGGACAGTTTTCCGAGATCAAGATGAGTGCGTGCCACGACCGAGGCATTGGGCGATCCGGGAACGACATCCGGAATTTGCTCAATCGGATTTTCCCGCATATCAAGAAAGAATCCGCGTGGTCTTACTGGCCAGGGTGCCTGCGGGCCAATGGGTGATTCCGGTATTTTTCAACACCACGACTTTCAGCCTTGGCATGCGACCAATATCGGGACTGATGCCCAAGGGGTTGTCTTCGAGCCGGAGTACTTCCAGATAGGTCAGATTTCTCAGTTGCTCAACTGCAGGCGCATCCAGCGCGATCCGGTTGTCGCTCAATCGCAGGCGTTCAAGCCCGCGCATGCTGCCGATGCTTTTAGGCAGGATCGTCAGTTCGCAGCCTTTGGCACTAAGTTCGCGAAGGTTGGGGAAGTCTTGCAGTAAACCATTCGATTCGCTGGCAAAACGCGTATTGTCCAGTTTCAGCACCGTGACTTTATCGAGAAAATTTTTCAGCGCAGGGCGTTTCGACCACCAGGTTTCCAGATCCAGCGACTGCAAGGCTGTGGAAAGGTCGAGGGCGTAGCTGTCCGGATCTGTGCGACTGCCGAGGTCGGTGGTTTTGCGTTCGAAGCACTCAATCAGGCGTTCGGCGATGTGCAATCCGCCCTCGTCCCGGAACTCATAAGCGCCAGGTCCCCAACCTTCGGGTTGCTGATACTCCCAACGCTTTACGATCGCGCGCAGTTCATCCAGATCGCCTTCAAGTGTGCCCATGGCCCGCATGGGATCGCCTTTTTCGATCAAGGCATTGGCGAACGTCTCTACTTCACCTTCACTGAAGTGCGGGTGCAGGTCCCTGATACGCTCATGCAGAGTGACTCCGTCTTTGCTGAGTGCCCCGCCGCGAACGAGGATCATGGTTTCGTGTTGGGCTACGGGGCGAACAGGGGGCTCGGCGAGCACCCGTCGGCGTTCGGACGATGGCGAGGTTTTGGCGATGAGCCATTGTTTGAATGGTGCTGCATCGCCCGGTTTATAACCCAGCGCCCGGCGCTGTTCGGGACCGAGGGCCTGAAGCAGTGACTCATATAAGCTATCGGCTTCATGAAGCCGTTGATTTTCACCATCGCGCACGGTGTATTTCCCGGCCTCGTCTCGAACCAGGATCCTCAGCAGCGTTGCATCTTGCGCACCGGCGCTGCAACGAAGTTCGCCATTGAGCGTACCCTGGCGGATTTCAATACGCAGGTCGGCGAAAGTGTCGGTGTTGAATCGCAAGGCGCCCAGTACCAGACGTTCGGTGTCGATGTTGGTTAATGAGTCACGGAAAATGCCTTGGGCGGCTCTTGTTGAGCCGATCTCGAACTGAAGTTCCCGTGCCTGGTTTTTCAGGCGCAGGGGGAGCTTGTTTTGCGCAAGCTGTTGGCGCTCCGTCGGGGTCACGTTGTCCATGACTTTCTCCGCGACCCGATTTGGCAGATCGGGAAAGTCACGCAGTAGCAGACTGATTTCAGTGGACGGGGCTTCGACGCTGCTCTGCGGCGAGGTACTCAGGCGTTGCAACGTATCCATTAACAGCGGTGGAGGTGGAGCGTTTTCCACATGCATTCTGCGCAAAATGGCTTCATCTGTGCCGCTGATCTGACAAAGCTGTTCCAGCTGCGAATCACTGAAGTCATCGGTGGCATGACCGAGACGACGCATCAATGTCGAACCTTCCCACTGACGCGGGTTCTCGATTTCGCTGACCCAGGCACCATGACCGTTGTGGGTGAGCGTGGGGGCATAGGCGTCGGGCCGCGCCGGATGTTTTATCCGGTGCTGACCCGTGACCGGATCATTTTCGACTTCGAATAGCTGGTCATCCAATGCGAGCATTTTCTTGCCCAGATGCTGATAAATGCCCAACTGATCCGGTTTGGCATGTTCGGGCAAGGCCACTGTCTGTTGATAGGGGGAGAGGTCAGGGTTCCACAATCGCGTCTGACCATTGGCCAACTGCACTGGTTTGAGCCCTTCGAAGAACGGCGAAAGCTTCGCCCGTGCGACATGGCCAAGCGTGGCTCCCGCTGCGAACGCGCCCAGCTGTAAAACGCTTTCGAGCACACCGAGGGTTTGTTCCCCGAATTCTGCCAACCGGCCTTCGGCCAGATCGACAAGGCCCTCGACCACTTGGTCGGTCAGTTGATAGGCGGTATAGGCGAGCATCAGTGTGCCGAGACCGGGTACGAATGGTGTCGCCACCAGCAATGCAACGTTGAGAATATCTGAAAGGATTTTTTTCAGATTGTCCCACCAGGCCCAACGCGCCATGCGGTCGGCGTACTCGGTGGAAACGGCGATTTCCCGCGCGTCATTGAGAATCTTGTTCAGTTTCTGTCGATAGAAATAGTCCCATACATCGCCGCTGAAGCGGTTTTGGCGATCATCCTGAATGTTCGACAGGCTGAACTGCAGCTTCGGATTATCCACAGGCGTGTCACGCCAACTGGGTAAGCCCGAACCTGGCGGCGCTGGATGCCATTTCACTTTGCTTAGACGGTCATTCAATCCGGCAAAAAAATGTCCCCGTTGCTGATGATCGACAAACTGGCTGAAGAACTGTTGATAGCTTCCGCGACCTGTTGCTTGCGGGTTCGGGGAATCGCGCAACTGGCGTGTCAGTTCAGCCATGAACTCCAGTAACGATGAATATTCCTTGAGAGGGTGCTCAGGGTCATGGGGGACATAGGCAATCACAGGGACAGGATTGGCAGCGGTGAGAACATCTGCCGCGATCAGGACTATACCGGTCAGCGCCACATCCATCATCGACAGGTTGTAATAGCTGACGGGTTGTCCGTTCCATGTCAATTGTGCCTGGTCATTGAGCATCCCTCGCACGGCATCATAGGCAGGCTGCCCGATATCTTTTTTCATCAGGGCAATTCGTAGCGCGACACTCAATGCGCTTTTCTGGCTGAGAATGACTTTGTTGCGCAAAAAATTGCTGGCCACTCTATTTGTCGACAATAAAAACTCTTTCAGGTGTTGTTCGTATCGAGCGCCAATATTCAGTTGGCGACACAACGATTTGAACTGCTCAATGCTCATTTTGTGCTTGAGGTGTTTTACATCGAAGTGTCCCCGGGCATCGGGCCGGGTGATGAAGGAGGAATCTGCGGTGAATATTTCGTTATGCGAAAAGTTATGCAGCGCTGCATCCAGCAAGGACACAGTTCGGCTCTTGGTGCCAGCGACAAAGTCATGCACCCACCACGAACTTTTCGCCGGCGCATACAAACGTAACCAGGTATTTTCGACGTCTTCGTCTATGTCGAAACGTTCTTTCAACGCCTGTTGCAGTATGGGTTTGGCGAAGGCGTAGACGTCCTGAAGGCTGCTCAGCGCCTTATCGACGTCGTTTTGTGCGTGCCAATGGCGTTCGATTTCATTCTTCAGGCTATCGTGCGCAGCGACAGAAGCATTTCTATTCCAGTCTGGAATTGCCAAGGCGACGTTTTTCAACTCTTGGATACGTGCCGCTGAAGCGTTCAATAGCCAGGGGGGGACGGCCTTTTTAACTAACTCGTAATGAATGCTTTTATCGGGAAATGCCAGTGGGGACTGATCTGATCGTTGACTTGTCAGGTTTCGATTGAGCATTGCTTGATCGTCCATTGATCAATAGTGGAGCGACAAGACTAGGCAAGCAACGCGCCTGAAAAAAGCGCGAATTCTGGTTTGAAATAGCGAAGGCTTCGACTCGAACCTCTCAAAATTCAAGAGTGAAAAACATACATATACCGCCACAGCTGGCTTGGCACTTTGGGGCTTAGCGTTGTGCCGTTGCCACGGCTCCCTGACACATCGTATGGGTCCCCGGTTGCAGGTACTGCGTCAGGATCGGCGCCATGCCCTTGAGCACCTGTACCGGCAGGGCAGAGGTGAACTTGAACGCTTCAGCCGAGCGTCCCGGTACGTAAGCGGTCAGCGTGCCGAAGTGGGTGTCGCCGATATAGAAGACGAAGGTCGCCGTGCGGTTGATTGATTTCGAACTGAGAATCCGCCCGCCCGAACCGATGGCTTCGATACGGTTATCGCCAGTGCCGGTCTTGCCACCCATGGCCAGCGGTGCGCCATCGGGCAGTTTGAAACTGCCGGCCAGCCGTTTGGCGGTCCCGGCGTCCACCACTTGCGACAGGGCTTCGCGCATCGCTTTGGCAACTTCCGCAGGCATGACCCGTTTACCGACATCCGGGTCATTGATCAGCTTGGTTTCATACGGCGTCCCGGCGGCAAAGTGCAGGCTGTCGATACGCAGCGTCGGCATGCGCACGCCGTCGTTGAGGATGGTGCCGATCAACTCGGCCAGTGCCGCAGGGCGGTCGCCGGAGCTGCCGATGGCGGTGGCCAGTGAAGGCACCAGATGGTCGAAGGGATAACCGACGTTCTGCCAGCGCTGGTGAATGTCGAGGAATGCCTCGATCTCCAGCATGGTGCGGATGCGGTTGTCGCGCGCACCTTTGTGCCGGCTCTTGAACAGCCAGCTGTAGACTTCCTGGCGTTCGAACTGGCTGGCTTTGACGATGTCCTTGAACGTCGCGTCCGGATGGTTGAGCAGGTAGCCCATCATCCACAGGTCCAATGGATGCACCTTGGCGATGAAGCCTTGGTCGGGCAGGTCGTAGCTGCCGGGGCCGTAGGCCTGATAGAGCCGCTCAAGGCGCTCGTCGGTGAGTTTTTCGGTGAGTTTGGCGCCGGTCAGGTGTGAGCGCACGAAGCTGTTGAAGCTTTGCTGGCTGGCCTGTGGCAACAGATACCGGTGCACGGCGGCCATGCGGATCGGCGTCGGGCGCATACCATCGAGAAAGGTTTCGAGCCGTGCCTGGGTGTCCTTGTTGCGGTACTTTTTCCAGAACTTGAGCAGGAACGACGTCCCTTCGCGGTCGGCAAAACTGGCCAGGTATTCCTGACGACGCGGGTCGCGGTCATCCTTGAGCAGTTCGGCGCTGCTGTTGGGACCGGAGTACGTGACGTAGCGCACTATATCGCGCATCAGGCGAATGAACGGCAGGTTGATCGACTCACGCAGGGCGTCGCGCAGGGTCGGCAGGCGACCGTTGTCTTCCTTGCGGAAGTTATTGAACGTGTGCAACCCGCCGCCGGTGAAAAACGCTTCGCCGGGGCTGGCGGAATATTTGCGGTCCAGCGCTGCACTGAGCAAGGGTTGCAGGCTGTGGTCCTTGTTCTCGATAAAGTAGTCGACGACCCAGCGGCTGAGGCGGTCCTGCTCCGGTATTTCGACTTTCTTCAGGTCCGGTACGCTCATGTCGGCATATTTATCGTGCAACTCGGCGATGATTTGCAGGTAAGTCGTCATCACCCGCATTTTTGCGGTGGAGCCCAGTTCCAGTTTGCTGCCTTCATTGATATCGAACGGCTGGTCAGTGCTGTCAGTTTGTACCCGCACCCGCGAACCGTCCGGGGTCAGTTCGAACAAAGTGAAGCTGTAGCGCACCTGAGTGGTGCTGGTGGGGGTCAGCAAACGCTCGCCCATCAGGCCGATTTCTGCGGCATACACGGGGTCGGCGAGTTTCTTCAGATAGGCAGTGGCCTGGGTTTGCAGTTCACCTTGCAGGGTGCTGGTGGCCGAGAGATCGAGGCGGTCAAGGTCGTACAACGGACGATTGAGCAACCCCGCCAGCCGACTGCGCGCCACGCTGATGCCTTTGTTGGTTTCGATCGGTTGGATGGTCGGCTGGGTCGCCCAGTCGCGGTACGTGACCTTGCTCGCCAATGCCGCCGCGGCGAAAGGCGCGTCGATCACGTTGTTCTGTGCCAGCAGACGAATATGGCTGTCGGTGAGCGATGCCAGTTCATCGCGGCCTTTGGTCAAGTAGTGCGAAGGGCGGCGCTGGGCGATCATCAAGGACAGCATTTCGCGCAAGGCCAAGCCTTTCTCCGCCAGGCTTTTTGGATCCGTGGCGTCGCTGGCCAGGCGTTGGTTGGCCTGGTTGAAATCGGCGCCGTACCACACGCGCAAACCTTCCGCCATGCCGTGCACTTCACCGTGTCCAGGCACAGCCGACAGCGGCACGCTGTTGAGGTAGTCGCGTACCACGTTCTGCCGCGACTTGAGTGTCTGCGGGCCGTCCTGATAAGCGCGTACGCTGGCGGAAATCATCTGGCGGATCTTTTCACCACCCGACATGGTCAAGCCATCGGGCGAATGCCGGTATTTTTCCAGTTGCGTCGCCAGGGTGCTGCCGCCCGCCGATTGGCCAGGCAGATGGAGCATCTTGGCCACCTGGGTGTAGGCCGCCATGCCAAACCTTGGCCAATCTACGGCAGGGTTGGCCAAGGGTTGGCGAGGGTCGAGCAAGAAGCGGTTTTCGATGAACAGCAGGCTGTTGACCACGACCGGCGGGATCGAGTCGAAGCTGGCATAGAGTTGTTGCGGATATTTGTACTGGTACAGCGGCGCCGCCCGGCAATCGGTGATCGACAGACCGGCCTGGATTTTTTCCGCATAGGGTACGAAAAGGCCTTTGTCGGTGTAGTTCATCAACGCCGGGGAAAAGCGGGTCTGTTCGGTAATCACGTAATTGCGCTTGAGCAATCTTGGCAGGAACTCGCCCATGGAGCTGTAGCCCAGACGCAGGTCGAACGGACCGGCGCCCGGGTAGTGAATCGCATCGCTGGGGCCAGGTTTTAGCTCATACGTGAGCGTCTTGGCGAACTTGCTGACCTCGCGAGCTTGAAATCGCGACGTGCGCATCTCTTTGGCAGCCGCGAGCCCTACCACGATGGCAATAATCAGCAGCAACAGCCAAAACGCCTTCCAGCCGTGCTTTACGCGGCTGCGAGGTGGTTTTTCAGGTAATGGCGCTTCATCCACAGCTTCAGTCGGGACCACGGTTTTACTCGAATCGGTTTGCCATAAAGCGCCCATAGTCGACTGATCCATTCACGCAGATTGATCGGACTTGTCTGAAGCTTAGACGGTGGTTGGCGATGGTGAAAAAATTGTGAACCTCCAGATATCGGTTAGCTGCTTGCCCTGTGGCGAGGGAGCTTGCTCCCTCGCCACAAAGTGAGCAACGTTGGATTCAGAGCCAGCAGGCATCCCACAGAGGGTAATCACCGATTTTTTCAACCAACCCTGCACGCAAGGGATTAGCAACGGTGTAGCGGGCGAAAGAGCGTAAATCCTCGCCGTCGCGTATTGCCCGGTCGTGATAGCCGGTTTGCCAGAATGCGCCAGTTCGATTCAGTGCCCGGTTGATCGTCAACGTGCTACGGGACTTGATGGCCTGCATGAGTTGCGCCAGGGTGCATCGTTCGATTTGGACGAGCCAATGGAAGTGGTCAGGCATGATCACCCAGGCAATCGAGTTCACTCTTCCCTGATCGTGGGCGTGTCTGAGTTCCGCTACTAGCAAACGCCCCAGATGCCAATCGCTGAATATGGACCTTCTCTGATGTACCACCGCAGTGATGAGGTAGGCCCGGCCTGATTCGGAAAAACGTCCTTGGCGCAACAAGTGTGAGTTTGGTCGTGGAAGCATTCCTTGCGTCCTTTTGATAGGTTCCTTTTGAAGTTAGTTGCTCGCTGGCCTACAGGTAGCTGTAACGTTTGCGGGAAAAGTCCGAAATCCCCAAAGAAAAGTAACCCCTGCAAACCCTTGTGGCGAGGGAGCTTGCTCCCGCTGGGCTGCGAAGCGGCCCTACATGAGCTATGGGATGTTCCTGGCCAGACCGGTTGCCTGGGTTTGCGACTGCTGCGCAGCCGAGCGGGAGCAAGCTCCCTCGCCACGGGTTCACGGCAGGCTGGAAGTGTCGAGGTGAGTGAAGACGGCCTGCATGACGCAGCACCCTTACCGCAAACCCTTGTGGCGAGGGAGCTCGCTCCCGTTGGGCTGCGAAGCGGCCCTACATGAGCTATTGGATGTTCCTGGCCAGACCGGTTGCCTGGATTGGCGCCTGCTGCGCAGCCGAGCGGGAGCGAGCTCCCTCGCCACGGATTCATTGCGAGCTGGAAGTGCCGAGGTGAGTGAAGATGGCCTGCATGACGCAGCACCCTTACCGCAAACCCTTGTGGCGAGGGAGCTTGCTCCCGCTGGGCTGCGAAGCGGCCCTACATAGGGCTATCGGATGTTTCTGACCAAACCGGTTGACGGGGTTTGCGACTGCTGCGCAGCCGAGCGGGAGCGAGCTCCCTCGCCACGGATTCATTGCGAGCTGGAAGTGCCGAGGTGAGTGAAGATGGCCTGCATGACGCAGCACCCTTACCGCAAACCCTTGTGGCGAGGGAGCTTGCTCCCGCTGGGCTGCGAAGCGGCCCTACATAGGGCTATCGGATGTTTCTGACCAAACCGGTTGACGGGGTTTGCGACTGCTGCGCAGCCGAGCGGGAGCGAGCTCCCTCGCCACGGGTTCATTGCGAGCTGGAAGTGCCGAGGTGGGTGAAGACGGCCTGCCTGACGCAGCACCCTTACCGCAAACCCTTGTGGCGAGGGAGCTCGTCGGATCGCCGCACCGTCCCGCTGGGCTGCGAAGCGGCCCTACATAGGGCTATCGGATGTTTCTGACCAAA